>JAGNHB010000009.1 GCA_018001935.1 Acidobacteriota bacterium | reverse complement strand
ACCCCAACCCCAGTTGCAGCTCCAGTAGGGCCAGCCCCAACCCCAGCCCCAGGCGGGCCAACCCCAGCCGTACCAATCGTTCCAGCCGGCGAAGAAGCAGCCCAGGGCCACCCCGGCGCCGAAGCTGATCCAGTAGTCGGCATAGGCGGGACGCGGCGGGTAGTAGAGGACCGGGTAGTCGTAATAGACCGGGGAACCCCAGATGACGACCGGGTCATAGACCGGCACGTAAACGATCTCGGGGTCGTCCGGGACGATCTCGACGATGGTCCGTTTTTCGACCACCTTCGTCCGGACTTCCTGTTCCTTGCCCGACTCGAGCTTGCCCGCTTCCTTCGCCTCGAGCCGGAGGCGCTGGACGGCGTCCATGACGTCCTTCTCCTGGGCGAGGTAGGCGTCGCCGAGGTCGGTGGTCCACTTGACGTTTTCCGTCATCCGCTTCAGCACGTCGGGGAAGGCGACCAGGGCCTGGACGCTCGGGTCCCAGTTCTCCTTCCGGGCGGCCTTCGTCAGGGCTTCGCCCGCGAGGCCGGGGTGAGCGGTCAGCCACTGGGAGGCTTCCACCAGCTCCAGGGGGTAGGTGGAAGCCGCCAGGACCTGGGCCAGCAACGGGTCCGGGTAGAGCGCGATCGGGGCGACCAGGCTCTCCAGTTTTTCCGGCGGCAGGAGGGCCTTCGCCGGGGGTGGGTCGGAACGGGCCTCCAGGTTGCGGGCCGTCGGGTCGGACGGGGTGATTTCCCCCAGGGCCATCTGCACGGAGGCCGGGAGAAGCAGGCAGGCGAGGACGAGGAGACGACGGTTGCGGTGGTTCTTGCTCATGGTTCCCCCTTCGAGGCTGAGAAAGCCCCTACTGATTGGACGGCCCGAATAAAAATAGGTTCAAGCGGAACATCACCGACCTTTAAAATTGACGGTTCTGCAAAAGATCCTTTTCTCTCACGGAGGCACTGAGGCACGGAGAAATGCAAATCGTATTTGACAGAATCAACAATGACGGGTTCGCAACAAGTCGGAAGACGGACCGGAAAGTGTCTGTAACGCCTTTGTTTGAGCCATCACCCGGAGGGTGATGGTACTTTTTGCGACCGCGTCAAAATTGTACTACCGCTCCCTGGGTGATGGCTAGGTAAAAGGGCACAAACGGAGTTTCGCTTGACTTCCGAACGCGGGTTGCGCTTGCACGGGCATGCACGTGCATGCATGGCGGGTTCCCGGCCTGCGCTTCCACCCGCTTCCGTGACCGACGTGACCGGATTTCACCGGGGCCACGCGGAGCGGGGAAGGCACGTTCCCGTCCGGACGAAGTGCTCGAGACAAGCCGCCAGTTTCCGGGTGAGCAGGCTCAGGGCGCGGCCCCCGGTCGCTCTCAGTTCATCGACCAGGGCGTTCCCGTCCGGGGCGAGGGCGGTCACCGTGAAGGCGCCGGTGAGGCGGGATGCGCCCCCGTCGCCGGGATCCACGCGCAACTCCATGAGAATGACCTTCTGCCCGGGCGTGAGCCGGACGAAGACCACCCGGCGGTCGGCCGGGTCGTGGACGGTGGTCACGAAGTAGGTGGGGTCCTCGCCCGGGGCGTGGGTGATGAAGACGCAGCCCTCCTCCACGACGCCGGAGTCGGTGTAGAGCAGGTCGCAACTCCACCCGTCCAGCCACTCGGGCTCCCGGACCGGGCACAGGAGTGGGAAGGCCTCGTCCGCCGGTGCGGCGAGCGGCACGGATTCCCGGTAAGTGAAACGCTTTGCTTTGAAATCGCTCATCTCAGCTGATCCTTGTGCCCCTGCCGCGGCGGGCGGGGAGGAAGTTGCGCTCGATGGCCTTGAGGTACTTCCACGAGGTGCGGACGTTGAGCAGGCGCGGCAGCATGCGGAGCCAGCGCCCCTTCGCCAGGAAGAAGGTGCGGTAGGCGCGCCGCTGGAAGTCCTTGAGGGTGGCGAAGTCGAACTGGTCCGTCTTCAGCGCCGAGAACCCCTCGCCGCCCAGGCTGACCCGGTCGGGGTCGTAGAGTCCCATCGCGTCCACCTGCCGGCTCAGCTCCGTCCCGGGGTAGGGGGTGGCGATGCTGAAGAGGGCCTCGTCCAGGTCCAGCGCCGCGGCGCAGCGGATGGTCTCCTCGATCTCCTCCCGGGTCTCGGTGGGGAAGCCCAGCATGAAGAAGCCGAGGGTCCGGATGCCGTACTTCCGCATCCAGGAGAGGGTGCGGGCGGCGCGGTCCAGGTGGACGTGCTTGCGGATCATCTTCTGAATTCGCGGGGAAGCCGACTCGATGGCCACGGCGATGAAGTGGGTCCCCGCCGCCGCCATCCTGCGCACCAGGTCCTCGTCGAAGTGCTCGAGCCGCAACCCGTTGTTGAACTGGAACGTGGCCTTGACCCCTTCCGCCGGGATCAGTTCGAAAATGCGCTTTGCGCGGCGAATGTCGAAGTTGAACACGTCGTCGTCGATCATGAACTCACGGATGCGCCACGTCTCCTGGAGCATCTTCATCTCCGCGACGACGTTCTCAGGGCTTCGGCCGCGGAAGCGCTTCCCGAAGAGGTCGTGGCAGTAGCAGCAGTGCCAGGGGCAGCCGCGGCTGGTGAAGAGCTGGACCACGCGCCGGTGTTTCGGGCTCGTTCTTGCCGAGTTGGCCCGGAAGTAGCGCTCCATCTCCAGGAGGTCGTAGGCGGGCCAGGGGAGCGTGTCCAGGTCTTCCACCAGGGGGTGCGGCTCCGTCAGGACCACCTCGCCGTCCCGGCGGAAGGCCAGTCCGCGAAGCTTCGACAGATCGGCGCCGCTCTCCAGGCCGCCGAGCAGCGCCGTGAAAACCTCCTCCCCCTCCCCCCGGACCACCCCGTCGCAGAAGGGCTCCGCTGCCGTCTCCGCGGCCCGGACCGTGGGGTGCTGTCCCCCGAAGACCACGGTGGCCGACGGGAGGTGCTCGCGGACCAGCCGGGCGGCCCGGGCGGCCGACCGGTACTCCACCGTCATGGCGGTGAAGCCCACCACGTCGGGTTTCGTTTCGCGCAGGCGCGAGATCAGGCGTTCGTCGGCCTCCGTCGTGGACCGGCTCAGCGCCAGGTCCGCGACGGCGACCCGGTGACCGGCCTGGCGGGCGTGGGCCGCCACGAAGGCCAGGCCGACGGGGAGGCCGTAGATCATGTCGGTGAAGTCGGGCTTGGCCCGGACCAGGAGGACGTTCACGGCGCTTTCCCGTCAGGCCCGCGGGTGGGACTTGCGGTAGACCTGCATGAGGGTCTCCACGGAGAGGTGGGTGTACTTTTGGGTGGTGGAGAGGCTGGAGTGCCCCAGCAGCTCCTGGATGAGCCGCAGGTCGGCCCCCGCGTTGAGCAGGTGGGTGGCGAAGGAGTGACGGAGGGCGTGGGGGGAGATGTCGAGACGGGTGGCGGTGGTGCTCATCCAGTGCTGGACCAGGCGCAGGACCGACCGGGCGGTCAGGCGGCCCCCGCGCAGGTTCAGGAAGACCGCCCGGGAGTCGCGCACCCCCTCGCGCCCGGCGAAGAGGAGCCGCTGCCGGACGCTCATCCAGGCGTCGAGGGCACGGCGGGCGGGCTCGCCGAAGGGGACCTCCCGCTCCTTGCGCCCCTTGCCCCGCACCCGGATCATCCGCTCCGTGAGGTTCAGGTCCTCGAGGTTGAGGCCGGTCAGCTCCCCCACGCGGGCCCCCGTGGCGTAGAGCAGCTCCAGGATGGCGCGGTCCCGGGCCCCCGCGTCGGTGTCCGCCGGGGGGGCCTCCACCAGGGCGCGCACCTGGTCAGCCTCCAGGTGGGGCGGGATGACCTTGGGCACCTTCGGGAGGGACACCCGCAGCGTGGGGTTCGCCTTCACCAGCTCCTGGCGGCACAGGTAGCGGTAGAACGCCCTCAGGGTGGAGATCTTCCGGGAGATGCTGCGCCGCGTGAGGCCTCTCTGGTAGAGGTAGCCCATGAACTCCCGGAGGGTCAGGTGGTCGAGGTCGTCCACGTCGGGGAGGAAGGGTTTCCCGTCGGCGTCGGTGCGGCGCAGGAAATCGACGAACTGCCGGAGGTCCCCCGCGTAGCTGCTGACGGTTCGGGGCGGCGCGTTGCGCTCGTAGCGGAGGTGGTCGACGAAGGCGCCGGCCAGTTCGTCCAGGGGCCGGCTCATGCGCAGGATCCCCCGCCTGGCGCCACGCCGACGGGGTAGTCGCCGGTGAAGCAGGCGTCGCAGTAGACCCCGCCGTTCTTCGCCGCCGCCAGGAGGTCCCCCAGGGAGAGGTAGCGGAGGCTGTCCGCCTCCAGGTGCCTCCCGAGGTCCTCCAGGGAGAGCTGGTTGGCGATGAGTTCCTCGAAGGTGGGGGTGTCGATGCCGTAATAGCAGGGGTAGCGGACCGGCGGCGAACCGATGCGCAGGTGGACCTCGCGGGCGCCCGCCCCCTTGATCATGCGGACGAGCTTCCGCAGCGTCGTGCCCCGGACGATGGAGTCGTCCACGAGGACCACCGACTTCCCCTCGAAGAAACCGGCCAGCGGGTTGAACTTCTGTTTGACCGACTCGTCCCGGAAGGTCTGCTGGGGCTTGATGAAGGTCCGTCCCACGTAGTGGTTGCGGATGAGCCCGAAGGCGAAGGGCGCCCCCGCGGCCTCGGCGTACCCCTGGGCGATGAAGTTGGCGGAGTCAGGGACGGGGACCACGCAGTCGGGGGTGAAGGCGTCGCCGGCGGCCAGGCGGCGGCCGATCTCCCGACGGACGTCGTAGACGCGCCGGCCGTACTGCTGGGAGTCGGGGCGGGCGAAGTAGATGTGCTCGAAGACGCAGTGGGCGGTGCCGGGGTGTTGCGCGTTCCGGAAGAAGGCCACGTTTCCCCGGTGGGTCCGGACGCCGTCCTCCCGGAAGTCCACGATCTCGCCGGGGGCGATCTCCCGGATGTTTCGCGCCCGGAGGATGTTGAGGGCGCAGCTTTCCGAGGTGACCGCCCAGCCGCCCTCGATTTCACCGAGGAGCATGGGGCGGAAACCGTAGGGGTCCCGGAACGCCGTCAGGCCGTGCGGCGTGAGGAGGACGGTGGAGTAGGCGCCCTGGAGCTGGGTGAAACAGGTTTCGATGGCGCTGATCAGGCTCTGGCACTCGATCTCCATCAGGTAGGCCAGGAGCCGGAGGATGGCCTCGCCGTCGTTGCGGCTGCGGAAGAAGACGCCCTTGCGTTCGAGTTCCTTCCGGATCTCCCGGTAGTTCACCAGGTCGCCGTTGCTGGACAGCGCGTAGCAAGGGCCGGCGAGGGTCTCCAGGAGGTGGGGCTGGGCGTTGTCCACGGTGGCGCCGCCCTGGGTGGGGTAGCGGACGTGCCCGATGGCCAGGTGGCCCTTCATCGGCTCGAGGACTGCCGGCGTGAAAACTTCCTTGACGAGGCCCATGCTCTTGTGGAGCTGGATCCCCTCCCCGTCGCTCCAGGCGAGGCCGCAGCTCTCCTGGCCGCGGTGCTGTTCGCCGAAAAGGGCCAGGGCGGCCCGCTCGGCGGCGTCGAGGCGTCCTTCCCGGCTGAAGATCCCCACGATTCCGCACATCGGTGTCCCTCCCCTCGCCGTTTCGGTGTCCGCGAGGCTCGAACGTTACCAGTTTTCCCCGCCGAATTCAAGCCGGAATCGGGCGACGGGGAAGCGGATTCACCACCTCCCGCGGTGCGACGACAAAGGACGAAAGGACCAAAACGACCAAAGGGACCAAAAGGACGGCGGGAAAAAGCGAGGAAACCCCCTTTCGGGGTGGGGTCACCCCTCGCTTCGAGAGATTCCGTGTAGCACCGCCTTCAGGCCGGGAGTGTCACGCGCCGCCGGGGCCGGGGGGGTGCTTGCCAACAGGGCGCGGGGAGTTTTTCTGTCGGGGAGCGGGGTCATTCTTCCGTCGGGTTTCGGGGTCATTTTGGTCCTTTGGGTCGTTCAAGTCCTTTCGTCCCTCCCCGTGGCGATCCCTGCTCGCCGGGGACGGGGCCCGCTGCCTGTGACCGCTCTTCCCGAACACTCCGCCCTGAACCGGGAAATTTCAATGTGAATAACATAGTTTGGATCGCTAGTGACAAACGTCACGTACTGAAGCTTGCGCCTTTGGTATAGTGACATTGTCGATACTAACCCCTCCTTTAGCGAGCGGCCGAAAGGCCGCTTTTTTTGTCGATTCTCAGCGCCCTCCCTGCCGGAAGACGCCGGAAAACCCCTGCGAAAGTCGGGAAACGAGCGGAGAAGAGGGAGCAGGGCTTTCGGGCGGAAAGAGAAACCCCATCCCTGGGGAGGGGGATCCCGCCCCAGGGCTCTCGTCTCTGAAGATGGTTACGAATACGTTCAGCGGCGGCGGCGGCGACGGCGGCGGCCTTCACGGGGACCGTCCCCCTCGGTCCGGGGCGGGCGGTCGCCTTCGGCGGGGCGTGGGCGGTCGCCTTCGCCTTGGCCTGAGCGGTCTGCCTCGACCTGGCGCGGGCGGTCACCGTCACCGAAACGCGGGCCGTCACCCTCGGCGGGGCGCGGACGGTCGCCGTCCCTGTGGCGCGGGCGGTCGCCGTCGCCGCGGCGCGGGCGATCGCGGTCCCCGTAGCGCGGGCGCCCGTCGTCGCGGTCCCGACGGTGCATCACCGGTTCCGGCGGGACGACGGTGAAGCGGCCGTGCAGCGCCTCCTGGTAGTAATCGTCCAGGAGCATGGCCACCAGGCCGCAGAGTTCGTCGTTGTCCGCCAGGCCGCGGGCCAGGGAGGCGAAGCGACGCATCCGCTCCACCTGGAGCTTGTCCCGCTGGCGCAGGTCCGACTCCAGGAAGGCGGTGACGCGCTCGGTCACCAGTTCCGCCAGGTCGTCCTCGCTCGGGAGGCTGCGCTTGATCATCTTGACGCCGTAGGCTTTGGCGATCTTCAGGAGCTTGAACTCCTCCATCCCCGCCACCAGGGAGAGGGACGTGCCGCCGGCGCCGGCCCGGGCGGTGCGGCCCGCCCGGTGGATGTACGACTCAGGGTCTTCACCCACCTCGTACTGGATGACGTGGGAGAGTTCGGGGATGTCGATCCCCCGGGCGGCGAGGTCGGTGGCCACCAGGAAGCGCAGCTCCCCGGTGCGCAGGCGGCCGAGGACCTTCTCCCGCGCCGCCTGGGAGATGTCCGCGCTCAGTTCGTCGGCGTTGAAGCCGAAGCGCTGCAGCACCACGGAGACGTAGTGCACCCGCGCCTTGGTGTTGCAGAAGACGATGGCGGAGAGGGGGTTCTCGAACTCGATGATCCGCACCAGGGCGCGGTCGCGGTCCATGGCCGGCACTTCGTACATCAGGTGGTCCATCTCGGCGATGTGGACGCGGTCGCGGCTCAGGCTCAGGAAGTCCTTCCCCGTGAGGAATTCCCCCGCCAGCCGGAACACGAAGGGGGGGAAGGTGGCCGAGGAGAGGTAGGCGTTGACGTGCCGCCGGTGGGGGAAGTACTCGCGGACCTTCCGCATGTCCGGGTAGAAGCCCATGGAGAGCATCCGGTCGGCCTCGTCCAGGATGACCACCTCGAGGTCCTCCAGGTGGAAGGTGCGCCGCATGAGGTGGTCCAGGATCCGGCCCGGCGTCCCCACCACGACCTGGGCGCCCCCGCGGAGGGCGTCGATCTGGGGGCCGTAGCCGACCCCGCCGTACACCACCGCCGGCTTGATCCCCGTGTCGCCGGCCATCTGGGTGAGGTCCCGGTGAACCTGGTTCGCCAGCTCCCGGGTCGGCACCAGGATGAGCGCCCGGCAGGAGCGGGCCGCGGGGTCGATCCGCTCCAGGAGCGGGAGCCCGTAGGCGCCGGTCTTGCCGCTGCCGGTCCGGGACTGGATCATGAGGTCGCGCCCGGCCAGGATGTAGGGGATCACCTTGGCCTGAACGGGCATGAGGTTCGTCCAGCCGCAGCGCGTCGCGCCCTGCCGGAGCGCATCGGGCAGGTCTTCCCACCCGATGGCCGGGAGCGCGTTCACCGGTTCGGCCAGGTCTTCCGCCGGCACCGGCGGCTCCGGAGTCGGGACCGGGGCGGGCTCGGGCGGGGCGGGGGGGGCCGCATCGGCCGCCGGGGTTTCCGGTGCCGGGGTGCCCGGAGGCGGCGACTGGCCGCGACGGGTGCGGGCTCGTTTCGGGGCCGTTCCCTCCGGGCGGGCAGCCGCCGCGGGGGACGCGTCGACAACCGGCGCGGGGCTCTCCGGCGCGGGAGTCTCCGGTGCGGGGCTCTCCATCACCGGGGCGCCCGGGGTCCGGGCCTTGCCCCGCCGGCTGCGGGTGCGCGCCGGGGTCGCGCCCTCCGTGGGGGCGGCGACCTCGGGGGCGGGAGGCTTCGGCGCCGGGTCGGCGACGGGCGTTTCCGGGACGGTCGGGGTCGGATCGGCCCCGGCGACGGTTTTCTTTCGGGTTCTGGTCATCGTCTTTTCCTGATATTTAAAGTAGTGGCGCCGGCTTCAGCCGGCGTGGTCAAAACCTGCGTTCTCGTTCGTTCCGGCCCCGGGCGTTTCCCCCCGGGCCCTGCCCTCAGGCGAGTGTTTCCTCCATCTCGGCCCGTTTCGCCGCGAAGACGACGTCCAGGAGCGCGAGGACGTCCTCCCGCCGGTCCATGAAGCGGCGCGGTTCCTTCTTCAGCCCCTGCTGGAGGGCGGCGTGGACGAGCAGGGGGAAGACCTGGGTGACGTCGCCGTGGCAGAAGACGCTGTTGACCACGCACTCGGCGGACGTCTTCCCCCACGTGTGCCCCTCGGAGGCGGGGCACCCCGACAGGCCGCCGGTGTGCACGTTGGCGTCGCTCACCTGGATGTCGATGTCGAAGCCGCCGGCGGAGACGAAGAAAATCTGCTCCAGCAGCGGCTCGCCCTGGAGGGTGTAGTTCTTCGGGACCCCGCCGCCCAGGATCAGCACCGTCATCTTCCCCGACCCCTTCCGCTTCGCCCAGTACTGGACGGCGGCGAACTCGTAGACGTCCTGCACGAGGTCGAGCCGGAAGGCGAACTTCTCGCCCAGCAGTTTCCGGAGCTTGATGACGTTGAGGAAGATGGACCCGTCCTGGGGCGCGCCGCAGAAGATGGGCACGGCGTGCTCGCGGCAGACCGTCAGCAGGCTGCGTCCGGCCTCGGGGATGCCGTTGCGGGACTCCAGCTCCTGAAGGTAGCCGCCCAGCAGGTGATGAAACTCGGGGGTGGTCATCGATTTCTGGAATTCCGGCCGGGCGATGATCCGGCTGAAGAAGCGGTCCGTCTCGTAGAGGACCTCCTCGTCGAAGAAAATGTCGTAGATGCGGATGACGCCCGCTTCCCGGAGGGACCGGTCGTCAACGTGGGGCGTCCCCTCCTCCAGCACCCGGCCGAGGCTGCGGTGGGCGTCGTGGTAGAGGTTGGCGCCCGTGGTGCAGATCACGTCCACGATCCCTGCGCGGATCAGCGGGTTGATGCAGGTGCGGGCCAGGTCCGCCGGCGTCATCGCTCCGGAGAGGGTGAGCACGATGGTGTGGTCCTCCTCCACCGCCCGGCGCAGGAGTTCCCACGCCGTGCGGATCTCCCGCCCGCCGTAGGAGAGGAACGCCTTCGACAGCAGTTCCCCGGCGGTCTCCGTTCCGTCGATGGGCCGGCCTTCCAGCGGCCGTCCTTGAATCCGTTCTTTTTCCGTCACGCGGCGCCCCCCGCAAAAAAGTGAAAAAAAGAATATCACACTTCCCGTCCTTTTGTGGTAGCATTCGCGCTTTGTGAACGAACATACCGGAGGATCTCTCATGGGCAGCGTGAAAAAGAAGAAGAAAAAACGGGCCGGAAAGCTCAGAAGACAGCGCAAGCACAAGATGAGAAGAAATCAGCACACCAAGAAGTAGGGCGAAACCAGGCGCCACCGCCGGCGCGGGTTGGATACCGCGCCGTGGCTGTCATCCCGGTTTTCGATCCCTGTTTCGGGGCACCTCCCATATTCCCACGGCCGGTCCGTATGGACCGGCCGTTCGTTTTCTTTCGCGAGCCGGAACGCGAACGTGTTCTGCCGCTCCTGGAGGCGGTCCCCCGGCTGGATTTCCTCGCGTCGGACTGGGAGTTGGCGGGGGACATCGGGGCGGAGCTGCGGCGGCAGGGCCGGACCCTTCCCGTGTTCACTCGCGCGCCGGGCGATCAGCCCGTCTTCAGGTGGCGGCGGCGGAAGGCCCAGGCGCCGACGGCGAAGTAGGCCGCCGTCAGCAGGACGATCCCGGTCAACTCCATGCCGATGTCGGCCACGCCGGCGCCGTGGTTGAGGACCTTGTTGAAGGCCTTCACCGTGAGAGCGGTGGGAAGGACGTCGTTGGCGTGGAAGGTGTACCCCGCCAGGTGGAACAGGGCGAGCTTGGGCAGCGGGAACATGCAGTCCGAGAAGAACATGAGGACGAAGAAGGGGAAGGTCCCCACGGTGAGCAGTTCGAAGATGGTCTTCATGGCCGCCGCCACCAGCAGGCTGATGGCGACGACGGAGAGGGCCGACAGCGCCCCCACGGCAAAGAGGAGCGCCACGGAACCCTGGGTCCGGTAACCGACGTGCAGGACCGCGAGGAAGGTGAGCCCCAGGGCCGCCGTGCTGATCAGCACCTGGTTGAGCCCGACGGCGCCCAGGAACTCCAGGGGCCTGAGCCGGGAGAGGGCCAGGCGGACGATGGTGCCCTTGTCCACCTCCTTGATGATGGAGGCGGCGGCCGAGAAGAGGACCATGATGATGGCGAGGACGAGGAGCGCCGGCACGTAGAGGTCGAAGTCCCTCGGCTCGCGCCCGGCGGCGCCCGTCGTCCGGAAGTCGAGGTCGAGGGGCACGCGGAGGCCGGTGACCTCGGAGACGTAGTTGAAGGACACGACGTCGGCCAGGGCGGCAGCGGTCAGGAAGCGCAGGTTCGACGCGTCCCCCTCGTTCGTGAGTGCCGGGAGCGGCCCCGCGCGCCCCTCGGCCCACGCGGCCAGCCGCCCCGAAAAATCCTCGGGGACCCGCACCACCAGGTCCGCGTCCCGGCGCTCGAGCCGCCGGCGGCCCTCGGCCTCGTCCGCGAGGACCACGACCGTGAAGGCCGGTTTCCCGTCGGCGGCCGGAAGTCCCCGCCACCGGTCGGCGAGGTCGCGCCCGGCGTGCAGGCGGCGTCCGTCGGCCAGAGTGACGGGGCGGTCGCGGTCGATGGCCACGAGGGTGTAGCCCGACGCCGCGGCGCCGAAGTAGGCGTGCATGAGGTAGACGAAGAACGGGCCGAAGGCGAGGACCAGGCTGAGGACCTTCCAGTCCCGCAAGTTCTCCTTGAAGGTCTTCCCGAGGCAGGCGAGGAACTTCATTCGCGCAACCCCCTCCCGGTCAGCTTGATGAAGACGTCCTCCAGGGTTTTCGGGCGGAGGCGGAGGTTGACCAGCTTCAGGCCGCGGGCCTTGACGGCGTTCAGGACATCGGGCAGGACTCCGGTGGCGTCCGCAGAGACCAGGCTCAGCGTCCGGCCCCTGACGGTGAAACGCGCCCCGGACTCGCCCAGGGAAGGGACGAAGGGAACAAGGTCGCGGTCCGGGTCCCCGACGATCTCGATCTCGATCAGATCGCCTTCGCCAAGCCCGCTCTTGATGTTCTTCACGGTGTCCAAAACCAGCAATCGCCCCTGGTCGATGATGCAGACCCGGTCCGAGAGCTTTTCGGCTTCCTCCATGTCGTGGGTGGTCAGGATCACGGTCATCCGGTCCCGGAGCGAGCGGACGTAGTCGCGGACCCGGACGCGGCTCTGTGGGTCGAGCCCGGCCTGGGGCTCGTCCAGGAAGAGGATCTCCGGCTCGTGGACGAGGGCGAGGGCGATGTTCAACCGCCGGAGCATCCCGCCCGAGAGCGTCCGCCCGAGCTTGTGACGCTTCTCGGCGAGCCCGAAGACGTCCAGGAGTTCCTCCCCGCGCCGCCGGGCCGCGCGGCGATCGACGCCGTAGGAGCGGCCCATGAATTCCAGTTGCTCCAGGCAGGTCAGCATGTCCCAGACGACGATGTCCTGGGGGCAGTAACCAACGGCTTGAAGGCCCTTCGCCGTGGTCGGCGTCAGGGGGACCCCCAGGATCTCCACCCGGCCGCCGTCCGGGCGGAGCAGGCCCGTCATCATCCGCAGGGTGGTGGTCTTGCCGGCGCCGTTGGGCCCGAGGAAGCCGAGGATCTCCCCCTGCCGGGCTTCCAGGGAGAGGCCGTCCACGGCCCTCACGCTCCCGAAGGACTTCTTCAGGTCGACGAGTTTGAGAACGGTCGGTTCACCCGCAAGCGTGTTCATGGACATCCCGTGGGGCTGGAAACCGGCGACCGCGGCCGCCGTCGTCGCCATCGTACCGTGATTCGCGGGGCCGCCGCGTAAAAAAATACGGGGGAAATGAGAATTTTCTTCCTATAATAGGGGTAGAAATTCCGATACGGGAGGAAGGGGCGATGTCGAACCGGATCGTTTGCCTCGGGGCTTTTCCGTCCATCCAGCGGGTGCTGCGAATCGACGAGCTGCGGGTCGGGAGGGTCAACCGGGTCCGGGCCGTGTCCGTGGGGGCCTCGGGGAAGGGGGTCAACGCCGCCCGGGCCGTGAAGGCCCTCGGCGGGTTGCCCGTGGCGATCGGCTTCTCCGGCGGCGAGAGCGGGCGCCGCCTGCGCCGGATGCTCCGGGAGGAGGGGATCGCCTGGCGGCCGGTCCTGTCCGAGGCTCTTGTCCGCACCTGCCAGACGCTCCTGGACGTGACCCGCCGGGAAGCCACCGAGGTGGTGGAGGAAGCCACCGTCCCCCCCGCCCCCGTGTGGGAGATCCTGACCGGCCGGTACACCCGCCTCCTCCCGGGTGCGGCGGGGGCGATCATCTCGGGGAACCTCCCGTCCGGCGCCCCGACGGACGCACTCCCCGCCTGGGTTCGAAACGCCCGTGACCGCGGCCTTCCCGTCATCGTGGACACCCGCGGCCCCGCCTTCCTGAAGGCGCTCGCCGAGCGGCCGTTCCTGGTCAAGCCCAACCGCGAGGAACTGGCGTTCACCCTGCAACGCACCCTGGACACCGAGCAGTCCTGCCTGGAGGCCTGCCGGGTCCTGCGCTCCTTCGGCGCCGAGTGGGCCCTGGTGACCGACGGGCCCCGGACCGCGCTCCTGGTCGGACCGGTGAAGGCCTGGGGAGTCATCCCGCCCTCGGTGGACGTGGTCAACCCCATCGGTGCGGGGGACACCCTGGCCGGTGCGCTGGCCCTGGCGCTGGCCAGGGGGGAGAAGCTGCCGGAGGCCGCACGGTACGCCTTCGGGGCGGCGGCCGCCTCCTGCCTCACGGAAGTGCCCGGGGCCCTCGACCCCCAGGCGGTGGACGCCCTCGCCCGGGCCTGCAACCTCGTCAAGCTCCGCGCCGGGTAAAGGTCGGTCAGACCGGTCAGACAAGTCAGACAAGTCGGACAGGTCAGACACCCCACACCGCTCTTCGAAAGAATCGCCGGGCTGCCGGCCGTCAGCGCAGGCCCCTGTCTTTGAGCCGCCGATACCCGGCCCGGCTCACCGGGACCCGGGTCCCGTCGTCCAGGAAGGCTACCCAGGTGTCGCCCGTGCAGGGTTCGAGCCGCACCAGGCGGTCCACGTTGAGGAGGTGGGAGCGGTGGACCCGGACGAACTGCCGGGGGTCCAACTCCTTCTCGAGGTCGTTCAGGGGCTGGTTCCGGAGGAGGTCCGTCCCGCCGCGGCGGATGAGCACGTAGTCGTCCTGGGCCTGGACGTGCCGCACCTCCCGCACCGGGACCACGTGGACCCGCCCCCCGTCCCGGACGACGAGGCGGTCCCGGAAGCCGGGTTCGGGCCTTCGCAGGGCTTCCCACCGCCGCGCCGAGCCGCCCTGCCGCCGCTGGTACGCCTCCAGGGCCCCCGCCAGACGTTCGGGCGCCACCGGCTTGAGCAGGTAGTCCAGCGCGTGGACCCGGAAGGCCTCCAGGGCGTAGTGGTCGAAAGCGGTGACGAAGACCACCTCGAGCGGTTCCCCGCGCAGGAGCTCCACCACGTCGAACCCGGTGAGCCGGGGCATCTGGATGTCCAGGAACACCAGGTCGGGGTGGAGTTCGTTCACCGAGCGCACCGCCTCGAACCCGTCGGCGCACTCCGCCTCCACCCGGACCCGGGGGTGGGCCTCCAGCAGCCGGCGCAGGTCCTGGCGGGCCAGGGGCTCGTCGTCCACCAGCACGGCCCGGATGTCGGTCCCGGACGGTCTCATGACTTGTCGACCTCCTGGCAGGGTCTCACGGTTCGCCTCGCCCGCCCGGTCCCGCCGGCGACGGGGCGCGGGGGAGCCGCAGCGTGACCCGGTACCGGTTCGGAAGCCGGAGGGCCTCGAAACGGGCGGCGGGGCCGTAGTGCATCCAGAGACGTTCGTCCACGAGGCGGAGCCCCAGCCCCTGGCGTCGCGCGGGCGGGGCGTCGGGGTCGCGCGGGTTCTCCACCCGGATGCACAGCTCCCCGTCCTCCCGCCGCGCCTCGATCTCGACGCGGCCGCCCTCGGGCAGCCCCCCCACCCCGTGCCGCACCGCGTTCTCGACGAGCGGCTGGAGCACGAGGGCCGGGACCGGCCACCCCCCGAGGCCCTCGTCCACCGAGATGTCGATGGAGAGCCGACCGGCGAAGCGAACCGACTCCACCGCCAGGTAGCGCCGCGCCAAGCCGGCTTCCCGCTCGAGGGTCACGAAGTCCTCCCGG
The DNA here is from genome assembly GCA_018001935.1 of Acidobacteriota bacterium. Lineage (NCBI taxonomy): Bacteria > Pseudomonadati > Acidobacteriota > Acidobacteriota bacterium. The sequence goes on along the minus strand of JAGNHB010000009.1, from coordinate 121,917 downwards.
GCCACCTCCAGGGTCTCCCGGAGGAAGTCGGCCAGGTCGCGGCACATCCGCCGCGCCGCCTCCGGGTCCGTGGCGGTGAGGGCGGAAATGGCGGTCAGGCTGTTGAAGAGAAAGTGGGGGTGGACCTGGGCCTTGAGCGCGCGCAATTCCGCCTCGCGGGCGAGGACGGTCAGCCGGAGTTCCCGTTCCTCGGCCTGGCGGGCCTGCCGGACCGACAGGAGCAGGTGGTGCAGGGCGGCGGCGAGCAGGAAGAGCGCCAGGCCCAGGGCCGCCAGCCGGGGGACGCCGTCGGGCCCGAAACCCGTGCCGTCCGGCCAGGCCCGGGCGGTGCTCAGCACCTGCTCCCACCCCAGGGCGGCGGCCAGCCAGACCGCCGTGAACAGGGCGGCGGGGACCACCAGGCGGAGGGCCAGGCGCAAGGCGGCCGGGCCCCGGACCGGCATCGACCGGCAGGGGAAACGGATGGCCAGGGCCATCCCGGCGTTCACGACCCCCATGGGCACGGTGAACGGCAGGGTGCGGAAAAGATCCCCCCGGCCCCAGAGGGTGACGGCGGTCAGGCCGGCTGCCAGCAGTGCCCAGAGCAGCACGGAGGCGGGGAGTGACCATCGGGGGGCCGGGAGGGACGGCATGGTCAGTTTTTCACCTCGACGGCGCCCATGATGGCGGTCCCCTTGATCCGGAGCCGTTTCGGGGCCTCGGACGGCTTCGGGCGGGTGTTGTCCTCGAAGGCGCCCAGGAAGGGGGTGCCGTCCAGCACCACGACCCAGTCGTCCGGAACGCGGACCTCAACCCCCCCCATGAGGGCGAAGCAGTCCAGCACGGCTTCCGGCCCCCGGATGGACGCACCCCGCAGATCGATCTCGCAGCCGCCCATGAAGGCCGTCAGCGTTCCGCCCTTGAAATCCGGCGACGCGCAGGCCCGGTTGAACCCCCCTAAAAAGGCGGTGCCCCGGATCCGGTCCGCGGGCGTCTCGTCGGCGGTGACCGGGACGGGGGGGCGGAAGTTGCGGAAGAGGAGATGGATCCCGAGGACGATGAGCAGCATCGGCCAGAAGCGCCAGACGTCGACCCGGATCACCTGCAGGTTGCGGAGCAGGAAGACGGCTCCCACCAGGGCGAGAACGGCGCCGGGCAGCCGGGAGTGCCCGCTCACCATCCAGGAGAGGCCCAGGGCCGTCAGGACCAGGGGCCAGACCCAGGAGTAGTCCGCGCGGGGGATCCACCCCAGGTTGACGGAAAGGAAGAGCACGCCCGCGGCGACGATGAACAACCCGATGATCAGGTGGGGCGCGGCGCGGTCGGGGCGGCGTTCGCATCGTGTTTTTTCCATGGTGAACCTCCGTTCGGTGATTTCACCCTCAGACTACGAGCCCTGGCCCCCGCATTCTCCCGTCTTTCGGCGAACGCCGGGAAAAACCCGGTGAGCGGCGACGTCCGGCCGGCCGGCGCCGCCTTCCCCGTTAAACGCTCCCAGTATACCACCGATCGTGTTTTTCCCTTGACACCGGTGGAAAGCGGCATGGAGAATAACCCGGCCGGCGCGGACGCCGGAATCCGGCGGTCGGGGCGAAACGGCGAGATGGCGTCATTCGGGCGGAAAATGAAGGAATGGCAGGTTTACCTCCTGCTCTCGCTGGGGTGCGTCGTGGCCGTCACCGTGCAGTTCCGCGTGCTGAAGGGCTCGGCCCTCCTGAAGATCTGGGACTCCCGCGTGCTGGGCTACCTGGGCGCCACCGCGGTCAAGTCCCTCCGGGACCCGGACGGGGTCCCCGCCTTCTTCCGCTCGAACTCCGAGCTGATCCGGGAAAACGCCCGGCTGCGGCAGTCCCTCGAACAGACCCGGATCCTCCTCCAGCAGAGCTACCAGCGCCTCGCGGTGGCGGACCGCTTCTCCCGGCTCCACAATTTCGTCACGCCGTTCCGGGAGTCGGGGGTTTACGCCCAGGTGGTGAGCATGGGGCTGTACTACTGCGACCAGGCCATGACCATCTCCGGCGGGTGGCTCAACGGTTACCGCGTGGACGACCCGGTCATCGGCGAGGGCGGCCTGGTGGGGCGGATCGTCCGTTGCGGGCCGGCCTTCAGCGAGGTCCAGCTGGTCACGAACGCGGGGTTCGCCGCCGCCGGCTACCTCAGGACCCCGGGGACGCAGGGGATCGTCAAGGGCAGTGGAAAGCCCGTCCTGCACTTCGATTACGTCCGCTCCTACGAGGACATCCGGCCGGGGGACGCCATCTACACCTCCGGGAAGGACGGGGTGTTTCCCCCGAACTACCCCGTCGGCGCCGTACTGGAGGTCTCCAAGGGCCCCTCGGGCTTTTTGGCCATCGGGGTGGCGCCTTTCACGGACTTCCAGCAGGTCCAGCACGTCTACGTGATCCTGAAGCGCTGACATGACATCGAACCTGACCCGCTTCGGCATCCTCCTCGTCGTCACCTTCCTCCTGCAGCTGCTTCTGCCGCAGGTCTGGGCGGTGTTCTCCTACGCCGACTTCTTCATCCTCCTCGCCTTCCACACGGCACGCCGCACCCCGGGCGCGTCCGCGCTGGGCCTGGGTTTCACCGCGGGCCTGGTCCAGGACGCCACCTTTTCCCACGTGTTCCCCCTGGGCATCCAGGCCTTCGCCAAGATGACCATCGCCTACCTAACCCTCCTGGTTTCGCGCCGGTTGAACCTGGAGCACCCCGGCCTCCAGGTGCCGGCCGTCTTCCTCTTCTCCGTCTTCAACGTCCTGACGGTGGCCTTCTTTTTCGTCATCTTCGGCAAGCTCTCCCCCATCCGGGATTTCCTTCCCATCCTCTTCAGCGGGACCGTGAACGCCTTCCTCAGCGTCCCCGCCTGGGCGCTCTCGTCCGGGAAACCCCGCGGGTAAGGCCATGCAGGAAGACCAGGCCCAACCGCACTACCGGCTGCGCATCCTCTGGGTCTCCCTGGGCGTCGGGTTCCTGTTCCTGGCCTGTTTCGGCCGGCTCTGGTACCTCCAGGTCACCCGGACCGACTACTACGCCCGGGCCTCGGAACGGAACTACGTCCGCCGGATCGAAACCTCCGCGCCCCGCGGCATCATCTTCGACCGGAAGCGCCGGCCGCTGGTGGACAACATCCCCTCCTTCTCCCTCTTCGTCAAAGCCGAGTGCATCACCGACCCGGAACGCCTGGCCCGGCTGATGCGCGACCAGTTCGGGCTCGACCCCGAGACCGTCGCCCGAAAGGCCCAGGAGTGCCGGCAGGCGGTGGGGACCACCGACGTGCTGCTGAAATCCAACCTGAGCTTCGAGGAGTGCGCCTGGGTGGAGGCCCACCGGAACTCCTACCCGGAGCTGAGCATCGAGTGGATGCCGGACCGGAAGTACCTGTACGGCGACCTCTTCTGCCACATCGTCGGGTACACCGGGGAGATCACGGAGGCCGAACTCAACCGGAGCGAGGACGGGCGACACCGCAAAGGCGACCTCGTCGGGAAGACGGGGATGGAGAAATACTACAACGTCTGGCTGGAAGGGGCCAAGGGTTACCGGAAGATCAGCATCAACAGTCTCGGCCAGGTCAAGGCCGTTCTCGAGGAGGTCCAGCCCCGGATCGGCAAGGACCTGGCCCTGACCATCGACCTGGACCTCCAGCGGACCGCCTTCGAGGCCATGGCGGACCAGAAGGGGGCCCTGGTGGCCATGGACCCCTGGACGGGCGAGGTCCTGGCCATGGTCAGCAACCCCGGTTTCGACTCCAACCAGTTCATCGGCCGGCTCAAGCCCGAGGTCTGGCGGGCGCTGCTGGACAACCCGGACAAGCCGCTCCAGAACAAGGCGACCCAGGGGGTTTACGCCCCCGGGTCCGTGTTCAAGATCCTGGTGGCCCTGGCGGGCCTGAAGGAGAAGACCATCAACCCGGCCACGATGTTCTCCTGCAACGGGGCCTTCGAACTCGGCGGCCATGTCTACCACTGCTGGAACAAGTCCGGGCACGGAACGGTGAGCCTGATGCCGGCCATTGCCAGCAGCTGCAACGTCTACTTCTACAACGCCGGCCTCCGGCTGGGCATCGACAAGATCTGCAAGTGGTCAAACGCCCTGGGGATGGGCCGGAAGACCGGTCTCGACCTGCCCGACGAGAAGCCGGGGCTGGTCCCGTCCTCCGATTGGAAGAAGCGGCGGTACGGGAAGGCGTGGTACCAGGGGGAGACGGTCGCCGCCGCCATCGGCCAGGGCATGGTGGGGGTCACGCCGCTCCAGGTGGCGTACTTCATGTCCTGCGTCTCCACCAACCGGATCACCCCGGCGCCCCATCTCGCCTTCCGGGAGCGGGCTGGGGACGCCGGCCCCGTGGAGGAAATCGTCCCCGGGCCCATCCACCGGCTGCTGATTCGCAGCATGCTCAACGTGGTGGAGGAGGGCACCGGCAAGCTCGCCCGGGTGGAGGGGGTGAACGTGGCGGGCAAGACCGGCACCGCCCAGGTCATCAGCACGTCCACCGCCGAGCGGATGGCGGATTACAAGAAGCGGTACCGCGAGAACTCCTGGTTCGCCTGCTTCGCCCCGGCGGAGAAACCGGCCATCGCCCTCGCCATCATCGTGGAGCACGGGGGGCACGGCGGCGAGACGGCCGCCCCTGTCGCCGCCCGGGTCCTGGGCGAGTTCTTCCGGCTCAACCCGGAGAAGGTGTATCGCGGCGATGACGACTAGGCGCTGGGCCGGCTTCGACTGGCCGCTGGTCTTCGCGATCGTTTCCCTCTGCGTCATCGGCAGCGTGGAGATCTACTACGCCACCCGCTCGGCCGGGCCGGGCATCATCCGGAACCACCTGGTCCGCATGGCGCTGGGTTCGGTGATCTTTCTCGTCATGAGTTTCGTCCCCTTCCGGAAACTCTTTTCGCTGGCCTATTTCGTCTACCTCGGCGCCCTGTTCGTCCTGGTCCTGGTCCTCATCTTCGGGAAGACGATCAACGCCTCCAAGAGCTGGATCGGGTTTGGCGGGGTGGTGTTTCAGCCGTCCGAGACCGTCAAGCTGGTCCTCATCCTGGTGCTGGCCAAGTTTCTCTCGGATTTCGGCGAGACTTACCTCGGGTTCTATTCCTTCGCGAAACTGGCCGGCCTGGTCGCCGTCCCCTTTGCCCTCATCCTGCTCCAGCACGACCTGGGGACGGCCATCACCCTGGTTCCCCTCCTCGCCGGGATCACGCTCCTGGCGGGCGTCCGCCGCAAGATCCTCGTGGGGCTGGCGGTCCTCGGCCTGTTCGCCGCCCTGACGGGGTGGCACCTCCTCCAGAGTTACCAGAAGGCGCGCATCAAGGTCCTCATGGACCTGGAGAGCGACCCCCAGCGGATCGGTTACCAGACCATCCAGGCCATCATCGCCATCGGGTCGGGCGGCATGACGGGGAAAGGGCTGGGCAAGGGCAGCCAGGGCACCATGGGCTTTCTCCCCGAGAACCACACGGACTTCATCTTCGCGCTGATCTGCGAGGAGATGGGGATGGTGGGGTCCGGCGCGGTGCTCCTGCTCTACGCCCTGCTCCTCCACCGCGGCTTCCGTCTGGCCCACGACAGCCCCGACCGGCGCATCATGTACACCGCCTTCGGGATCTCCATCCTCTACGCCTTTCACTTCGTGTCCAACGTGGGGATGAACCTGGGCCTGATCCCGGTCATCGGCATCCCGCTCCCGCCCCTGAGCTACGGGGGCTCCTCCCTCGTGACCTTCTTCTTCGCCATGGGCCTCCTCAACAACTTCTACCGGAACCGGGAGATAAGGTAGAAGATGTGTCCAATGGGCCCCCGCGCCCCACTCGTTACAATTTTCTTGTAATGGTGGGCGACCGACTTTTCCGGTCTGAAGCAATCAATTTTGAACATAAATTGTCATAGTACCTGTTACTGTTCTGTGCTAGGATTGATAACGAATAGCGGGTCTGTCAGGGGGTCTATGGCGAGGAAATCAAGGGCTGTCCCGGAAGGGTTGCCGGTGATGGAGGACGTTCTCAAACAGCGACTGCGAACGGTCCGGGTGCCTCCCCAATTCGAGGCGATCTTCCGCAAAGCCCAGGAGAACGTCGGCAGGTATTTTCAAGACAAGCGGGAGGATGCGACGCACGGGACCATCGAGGTCTTCGGCCAGCGTTACATCCTGGTCCGGGCTGCCTCCATGTCGGTGGAGTTTTTCGAGAGCCTCAAGAAGCTTTACGCGGACCGGGGCGAGGCGGAGGCGCTATCGCTGGCCCGCAACCTCCTTTTCGACCTGTCACATGCCATCGGTGCGGCGGACGCGAAGAACTTCCACAAGCGGCTTCACCTTGAGGACCCCCTCGAGAAACTGTCGGCAGGGCCCGTTCACTTCGCCTACGCCGGCTGGGCCTTCGTGGATATTCTTCCGGAAAGCAATCCGTGTCCGGGCGAGAAGTTCCTGCTGATCTACGACCACCCCTACTCGTTCGAGGCCCACGCCTGGATTTCGGCGGGAAAGCGCTCGCCTTCCCCTGTCTGTGTGATGAACGCCGGTTACTCCTCCGGTTGGTGTGAGGAGAGCTTCGGTACCACGCTGGTGGCCACCGAGGTCCTGTGCCGGGCCCGGGGGGATGACCGGTGCCGTTTCATCATGGCGCCGCCCGAAAGTCTTGAGCAAGCCATCCTGGAGCAGAGCGAAAAGCTCTACCCGGGGGCCGGCAGGGTCCGGTGTCACGAGATCCCCGGCATCTTCAGCCGTCTGAAGGACAAAGAGGAGCGGCAGAAGCTGGAGTTGCAGCACCAGGTCGAGGAACGTAAACACGTGGAGGAGGAACTCCGACTCGAGCGCGACTTCTCCGCCGCCATCATCCAGGACATGCCCGTCATCATCTGCGGGATCGCGCCCGACGGCACCACGACCTTCATCAATCCCGCCGGGGAAAGGATCACCGGCTATTCCTCCGCCGAATTGATCGGCCGGAACTGGTGGGAAGCCCTCTACCCCGGAGAGGAACACCGCCAGGTCGAGCAGTTGTTCCGCGACTTTGAGCAAGGGGATGTCCGGGAATACGAGATGACGCTCATCGCCAAGGGCGGGAGCCGGCGCGTCGTCTCGTGGAACTCCATCAACCGGTACGACGCGTCGGGTGTTATCCGTGAAGTCATCGGGGTCGGGAACGACATCACGGAGCGGAAACAGTCCGAGCAGGCGCTGACGAAATCGGAAAAACTCTATCGGACCATTTTCGAGAACGCGACGGATGGCATCTTCCAGACCACGTGGGAAGGGCGTCTCCTTACGGCGAACCCCGCCATGGCCCGCATTTTCGGCTATGACTCGCCGGGCGAGATGATCGCCTCTCTTTCGAACCGCCTGTTCACCCTGTATGTCGATCCCGAAAAACGGAGGGAGTACCTCCGTCTCCTTGAAGGGAACGGTTTCATCAAGAATTTCGAGTACAAGGCCTACCGGAAGGACGGAAGCATCATCCACGTGTCGGAGAACACCCACGTCATCCGCGGGGAGGACGGAAAGGTGAGCCACTACGAGGGGATCATCGAGGACGTCACCGAGAAGAAGCGAATCGATGAGTTGAAGGCCGAGAAGGAAACGGCTGACGCGGCCAACCGGGCCAAGAGCGAGTTCCTCTCCTGCATGTCCCACGAACTGCGGACCCCCCTCACGTCCATTGTCGGATTCGCCAACATCGTCCATCGGAAAGTGGAAAAGGTGATCCTTCCCAACCTCCCGGCGGAAAACGAGAAAGCCCGCACCGCCGCGAAGCAGATCCGGGAGAACGCCGAAATCATCATGTTCGAGAGCCGGCGAATGACCAAGCTCATCTCGGACCTTCTGGATCTCTCGAAGATCGAGGCGGGCAAGAAGGAATGGAAACGGCTCCCCGTTTCCGTCCCCGATATCATCGACCAGGCGCTGATGGTCACCCGGCCCCTCTTCAAGCAGAACGGGCTGGAGGTCGCCGCAGAGGTCGAGGCCGGCCTTCCGGCGGTAATGGGGGACGAGGACGGCCTGATCCAGGTCCTCATCAACCTGGTCTCCAACAGCGTGAAGTTCACCGAGAGAGGCGGGACCATCTTCATCGGCGCACGCCGTTGCAAAGGCTGTGCCCGTTGGGGTGAGGAGGGGCCGGGGGCGGCCGCATCGCAGGGTGTTCTCGTCACGGTGCGGGACACCGGGGTGGGAATCCCCGCAGACAAGCAGGGGGAAGTCTTCGAGAAGTTCCGGCAGGTCGGGGAAACCCTTGACAGCATCATCAGGGGGACCGGTTTGGGCCTCTACATCTGCCGCCAGATCGTGGAGATCCACGGGGGCAGGATCGGGGTGACGAGCGAGGGACCGGGGAAGGGCAGTTGTTTTTTCTTCACCGTCCCCTCGGACCGCGCCGAGCCAAAGGAAAATTCGTGACGGATGCAGTGACGGGACGGCCGGTTTGATCTAGGTTCCCTGCGGTTTCTCCTCCGGGACGGACGCCGATGCGCTCCCCCCGGGGGCGGCGGGTGCCGCCGGGCCGGACGGCGGCGGCATTGGCCCGGTGGGGAACGGCCCGGTGGGTGCGGGATATTGCGAATAGGTCGGCGGAATCCAGGCCGGCGCTTCCCGGCGCTTGAAGTGCCCCGCCTTCCGCATCCGTTTGAACACTTTCACCCCCACCCAGACGAGGACAAGGAAGATCACCCAACCCGGCCAGTTCCGGACCTCCCCGATGAAGGTCCGCTTGATGGAGTCCCACCCGTCGCCGAAGGCGTCCCAGAGCTTCCCGAAGAACCCCCGTTCCTGGGGGTCCCGCTTCGGGCCGCCGGGCAGGTTCTCGTACATCGACACCTGGAGGGTGCTGAGGGAGATTTGGTTGTCGAGGTAGCGCAGCCGGCCCTCGGCGGCCTCGATCTCCTCCTGGATCTGGCGGAGGTACTGCTCCACGTCCAGGGTCTCCCGGACGTTCTTCGCCTGCTTGAGGATCTGGAGGTACTGGGCCTCCACCTCCCGCTTGGCCTTGAGCCGGGCGGCCACGTCCACGTACTCCTCGGTCACGTCCTTCACGTTCACGTTCTTGGCATGGACGTACGCGCCAAGCTTGACCAGGGCCTCCACGAGGGCGTCGAACCGGGCGGAGTCGACACGGATCGCCAGGTCGCCCGTGACGGTGGTGTCCGTGGTCTCCTCCCGTTCCTGGGAAATGTACCCCTGGTGCTCGGCCACGATGCGGCCGAGGGCGGCCCGGGCCTCGGCATATTTGTCCACCCGCATCCGAAGGTTCCCGGTCTTGATGAGCTTGAGCGCGACGGACTGGGCCTTCTTCACCGCCTCGGGGTCCAGGACGCTCCCGCCGCTCCCCGGGGCGACCGCCTGCGCTTCGGTCTTGTCCGCGGGCGGGCTGGACGGCGCCTCGGCCGGCGGGGCCGGCATCGCCCCCGGCTCGTCCGCCGTTTTGGCAGCCCGGGCGGTCGATTCGGGGGCCGGCGCCGAACGGTCCGACTTGGCGCACCCGAGCAGCATGAACAGGAGGAAGAACGACAATATCGCCGATCGTCTGGCCATGGCACCCTCCCGGACGGAATCGCTGGGACCATTATACCGCCGGCACCGGCGAACGAAAAGGGCTTTGCGTCACGCGCCGTTCAATCGCCGGGTGCGCCGGTCATTGGGCAGCCCGGTCGGCGAACCGGAACCGGAGGTCGCGCAGGCAGGCATTCTCCCGCTCCTCGTCCGTCCAACCCTGCCCGAGAAGTTCCGCCCGGAACAGGAGGCAACCCCGGAAGGCATAGGTTTTCCCCGCTCTCACCAGGGGACGGAACTCCCACTGCAGGGCCGCCTTGACCGCACCCGGCTTCAGCAGGGCATGGCCGGACACCGCCTTGGCACACCGGACCTTCCCCAGTGCATCCACGACGATCAGGACGATGACCATCCCTTGCAGCCTGGCATGGCGGGCGAATTCCGGGAAAACGGGCGGGACGTGCTTCACCGCACGCTCGCAAAGGTCTTTGCCTGAGATGTGCACGGTATCGCTCTTCGAACCCGGGGGGAAATCCAGCCCCGCCGAGCAGGGCCATCCTGCTTCCAGCTCTGCCGCCGTCAAAGGGAGAGCACAGGGAATCGCAACCGCCAGGGCCGCAACGAGAGCGATTCCGAAACACCACGGTTGCCCTGGACAGGTGCTCTCATTCGTTGACATGGCTGAACCTCCGGCATCGAAACAAGTGTCTTCTGACCCGCGGAAGGCGCGAATCACGCGAATCGGGAACGACACCGCCGCCGGCTCACGACCGGCAGGGCCCCTGTGTTAGACCCGTCTCTGCCGAAAAGGTTCCTTCCATCGGTTCGGGGGAGAGGGGCCCGGACGACCTCCGGGCGTAACAGTAGACGCAGCCGAGGCGGCAGGTGCCGTAGGACCCGATGTCCCGGCTGACGATGCAGCCGCAGGCCTTGCGCTGGCCCCGGTCCTTGAGCCGGGGGTCCGGAGCCGGGTCGCCCCCGCCGACGGGCCGCCCCAGAAAGCGCATGAGCGCCTCGTCGCCGGGGAACAGCCGCGCCAGCAGGACGTCGTCGATGCACCGGTTGGGGGGGACCCCGAAGCGGTCGAGGGGGAAGGGTTCGGCACAGGCGCCGATTTCCAAACCCTCCCGGCGGGCCGTCGCCGCCAGGGCCCCGGCCAGGTCCTCCCGCTCCGCCCCGGTGAACTCCCGCCAGCCGATGCCCGGGTCACCCACCCGGGCGCGGACCGCCGGGTAGTTCGTCACGTCCGCGAAGCTGATCACCAGTTTTCGCGTGGAACCGGACAGCCGGGCAGCCAGGCCGTCGACCTTGCGGGCGAGGCTCCCGACGGTGAGCCCGTGTGCCAGGATCAGCGGGTCGAAGCGCCAGACCACCCGGTCGGGCCCGAGCCTGCCCGCCAGGCGCCGGAAGGTCTCCACCCGCTCCCCCGGGGACGGCAGGCCCGGTTCGAGCCCCTCCGCCGCGTAATCGTTGAGCGTGAACTGGAAGTAGTAGTGGACCCCCGACGCGTCCAGTTCGTCGAGGACGGGAAAGAAAGGCGCCGGGTTCTTCGTCCAGAAGACGAGGACGCGGGTCCGGGCGAAGCTCACAAGGGCCGGCTTGCCGCTGAAGGGGTTCACCCGCTCCACGAAGCCCGCCCGCCACCGCTCCCGGAACCACGCCGGAAGGCACGCCGGGATGTCTGTGGCGCGGCTGGCGGAGACGATCACGGGGGCCGCGGCCTCCCGCCCGGCCCCGTCCGGCCCGTTCACCGTCACGCGTTCCCACCCGCGAAAACCCGCCATGGCTCCCTGCACCTCTCGGCCCGATCCGTGACGGACCGGGATTATCTTAAGCGCGAACCCCGCGAACCCCACGAAAAAAATGGCGGGTGATTCACCGCTTGACCGGTGCCTGTCAGTTCTTGATGAACTCGCAGAAAGTCGGAAAACGAGCTGGAAAATGTCTGTAAGGCCTTTGTTAGAGCCATCACCCGGAGGGTGATGGTACTTATTGCGACCGCATCAGTTCTTGATTTCTGATTCGCGTTCATTCGCGTGATTCGCGGGCAAAAAAGACTTTTTGCGGGCCCATCAAATTTTACGAATTTCGTTGTTATAATGGGAAACAGGAAACGCGGAACGAACAGGAGGCCGTCATGAAGATCAGCGCCCGCAACGTCCTGAGCGGCACCGTGGTCAAGGTCACCCACGGGGCGGTCAACACCGAGGTGGTCCTCGACATCGGGAACGGCGTGCACGTGGTGTCCATCATCTCCCGGGAGTCCGCCGAAAAACTGGGGCTGGCGGAGGGCACGAAGGCCTGGGCCGTCATCAAGGCCTCCAGCGTGATGCTGGCGACGGACTGACGAAGCGCCGGCGACCCCCGACCGGCGCCCGTGCCCGACCGTGCCCGCCGAAGCGGGCAACTGCGCCGGGCGACCGGAAAAATCGCTCCCCCCGGGGAGACCCCCTGGTGTACAATGCCCTTTACTTGTGCCGGGGGGATCGGGATGGACGGCTTGCCAGTCAGGGTTTCGGTGTTCGCCGCGTTCGGCGAGGCCTTCCGGTTCTCGCGGAAGCGGCTCTTTCGCCCCCTGAGCTTCCCCGGGTGGATCCGCCTGGCGTTCCTGGCGTTTTTGGGAAGCACACTGGAACTGGGCATCTTCACCTACAACAGCGCGATGCTGGACCTTCCCGGACGTCCGCCGGCCGAACGGCCGGACGCCGGGCCCTACCTCGCGTTCCTGTTCGGCCACCTCAGCCTGATCGCGATCGCCGTGGCCCTGATCGTCGCGGCCTTCGTGTTCCTCCGCATCGTGTGGGTCTTCGTGGCCTGCCGGGGCCGCTTCATGTACCTGGACGGCCTCTTCTTCCCCGACAAGCCCCTCGCCGCCGCCTGGGGCGAGAACGCCCGGCAGGGGAACTCCCTCTTCGGTTGGAAGCTCTTCACCGGAACCTTGGGCTTCTTGTTCTTCCTGGTGACCGCGGTCGCCTTCTTCCTGGTGCTTTTCGAGCGAACGCTGCTGCAGAAGCTCACCGGGCAGTCCACGACCCTCCTGCTGGGGCTGGCGGGGGTCGGACTGGTGGCCGGGTTCCTGTCCATCTACCTCGAGGATTTCGTGGTCCCCCTGATGTGGGCCCGTCGGGAGGGTGTTCTCCGGGCCTGGGCGGGGTTCTTCGGGCTGTTCGCCCGGCGCCCCATCGTTTTCCTGGTCTACGCGCCCCTCCGCCTCCTCTTCTCCGTAGCGACCTTTCTCCTCACGACCCTGGCCTTCTGCCTAACCTGCTGCCTGGCGGTCCTGCCGGTGGTGGGGGAGGCCGTGCTGCTGCCGCTGCACGTCATCGTGCGCGCCTGGCCCGTTTTCCTGCTTGCCGGGCTCGACCCCCGGCTGCGCGAGCGTCTTCTCCCGGTGTTATTACCCCCGGTTGCCGCCGCCCCGCCGGGACCCGCCGCGCCGGCCGGGCCTCCCCCGGCGCAGCCCGGGCCGCCGTCCCCCCTCACCCCCGAGGCGCGGGGGGACGAACCGACCGGCCCGGCGGTGGAAGAAGCCCCGGCCGGCCTTCCGGGGGGAGAAACCGCGACCGCGCCGCCGGACGTCCCGGACCGGCCCTGATCCCCGCGGGCGGTGCAACGCCCGGAAAGGAACACACCCATGCCCCTCATCTACGGCATCCATCCCGTGCGGGAAGCGCTCCGGTCGGGCACCGTCGAGCGCCTGGTCGTCCGGCAGGAGTCGGACAACCGACGCCTGGCCGAACTGGTGGGGCTGGCCCGCGCGGTGGGCGTCGACGTCCGGTTCGAGCGCCCGGAGCGCCTGGACGCCCTGTGCGAGGGGAAACCCCACCAGGGGGTGGCCGCCTTCGCCGCGCCCGCCCCGCTGGCCGACGCGGAGGACCTCCTGGACCGCGTCGGCGGCGACGCCCTCTTCCTGCTCCTGGACGGCATCGAGGACCCCCAGAACCTGGGGGCCATCCTCCGCAGTGCCGACGGGGCGGGGGCGAGCGGCGTGTTTGTGCCCAAGCGGCGGAGCGCCCCCCTCTCGGACGCCGCCTGGAAGGCGTCCGCCGGGGCCGCCCAGCACGTCCCCGTGGCCCGCGTCCCCAACCTGGTCCAGGTCATGGAACGCCTGAAGGAGCGAGGCGTCTGGGTGACGGGGACCGACGCGGAGGCCTCCCTCGCCTGGCACGAGGCGGATTTCACCGGCCCCACGGCCCTGGTGTTCGGGCGGGAAGGGGAGGGCCTCCACCGCCTCGTCCGGGAGAAGTGCGACTTTCTCGTGAAGCTGCCCATGCGGGGCTCCGTCTCCTCCCTCAACGTTTCCGTGAGCGCCGGGATCCTTCTCTACGAGGTCCTCCGCCAGCGCTCCCGCGGGCGCTGACCCCCCGCGCCCCCCAGCGGCCGTCACCCGACCCGAAAGGACAGATCGACATGACCCCCCCGAGCCCGACCGACCCGCTTCCCTTCGTTTACGAGACCGTGGCGGCGTTTCAAAAGTCCCGGGTCCTCCTCTCCGCCGTGTCCGCCGGCGTGTTCGAGGCCCTCGCCCCGGGCGCCCTGACCCTGGACGACCTCGCCGCCCGCACCGGCACCCACCCCCGGCCGCTCCGGATGGTCCTGGACGTTTTGGTTGGCCTCGGTTTCCTCGCGAAGACCGGCCCGGCCTATGCCAACACCGCCCTGGCGGACGCGTTCCTCGTCCCCGGCCGGCCGCGCTACCTCGGCGACATCTTTCGCCACCAGGACAGCCTCTGGAGTTCCTGGAGCACGCTGTCGACCGTCCTCCGGACGGGCGCCGCGGTCCCCCGGGCGGACATCCCCCGGCCGTTCCCGCCGGGGGAGCAGACCCGGCACTTCATCCAGGGCATGAAGAACCTCGCCGTCCTGCTGGCGCCGGCGCTCCTCTCGGCGTTCGACCTTTCCGGGCGGCGGCGCCTGCTGGACCTCGGCGGGGGTCCGGGCTGGCACAGCCTCGAGCTTTGCCGGAAACACCCGCAACTGGAGGCCGTGGTCTTCGATCATCCCGACGTGGCCGCCATCGGGCGGGAGAACGTCCGTGAAGCCGGCCTCGCGGGGCGGGTGCGCTACGTGGAGGGGGACTTCCTCGCCGACGACGTGGGGAGCGGCTTCGACTGCGCGCTGGTGGCCAACATCATCCACAGCTATTCGCAGGACGACAACCGGGCGATCCTCCGGAAGGCCGCCGGCGCGCTTGTCCCCGGGGGCCTGCTGGCCGTGGTGGACTTCTTCGTGGACGAGGGCCGGACCGGGCCCATGTTCAATCTCCTGTTCGCCGTCAACATGCTGGTGAACACCGAGGGGGGTGACACCTACCCCGCGTCGGACGTCAGGCGATGGCTGGTTGAGGCCGGCCTGGAAACGGTCGGGGACCCCTTCCCCCTCAACGACCGTTCCACCCTGCTCCTGGCCGGGAAACCGGCCCGGGAGGCGGAGTGAGCCCCGGGCTTCGGGAGATTTCCGAGACCCTCCGCGAAGACGGTTACGCCTTCCTGGTGGTGGGCGAGTCCGCCCGCCGGCTCTATTCGGGGGAACGGCCATCCACCCTCCAGGTGTGGACCAACGCCGACCTCCTCTACCTTGCCCGGCGCTTCGATGCCCGCCCCCTCGGCGGGACCGGCGAGGAGGCGGGGGCTTCCGTTCCCGCCTTGCCCCGGGTGGCGGAGGACGCCAGCGTGAGCCTGGACGCCGGGGGATGCCTCCTGAAAGTGGAGAGTGATCCCCTGCTCCCCGGAGTCCTGGGGAAGATCCCGCTGGCCCGCCTGAAGCCGGTTGCCGTCCGGCGACCCTTCACCGCCGACGCCCTCCTCTTCGACCCGGGCCGCTCCCGGTTCCTGGACCCGTCGGGCTGCCTGACGGACATCCGGGGCAAGCGCCTGCGGCTCCTCGCGCCCCCGGCCGCCAACCCGCTGCGGAACCTCCCCGCCCTCTTCCGGGCCGTCCGGATGGAAGTCGAGGAAGGCTTCACCCCCGACCCGGCGTTGCTCGAGGCCCTCCGGGGGATGGCGCTGCCGCTGGACCGGCCGGCGCTGCCGCACTACCGCCTGGGGCTGCTGGACGTGCTGACGGGCTCGAGCCCCCAGGCCGGCCTGGCGCGCCTGGACGACCTGGGCGTTCTGGGGCGGGTCATCCCCGAGATGGAGGACCTCAAGGGCTGCCCGCAGGACAAGGACTACCACCCCGAAGGCGACGTCTTCACCCACACCCTCGAGTGTTTCCGCCGCGTGCGGAAGGCCTCGCCGGCCCTCGGGCTCTCCCTGCTGCTCCACGACGTCGCCAAGCCGCTGACCCTGGCCATGAACAAGCGAAACCTTCACTTCCCCGGCCACTCCACCCGGGGTGCCGAGGTGGCCGGCCAGGTCCTCCGTCGGCTGGGCTTCGACCGGGCGCTCATCGAGGAGGTCAAATTCTGCATACGGAACCATCTGCTCCCGGTCGTTGTCTATAAACTGTCGGAGGAGGAGGTCGTCCGCCTCGTTCGTCACCCGGCGTTCCCAACCCTGCTTCGGCTCTACCGGGAGGACGTGCGGGGAAGCATGGGCGACCTGGCCTCGTACCGGGACCTGGTGCGGCGGATCGCACCGTACCGGCCCGTCACCCCGTCTACGGAGGAGGACGAATGAAGCTTCTCGCGCGTCTCTCGAGCCAGGTCTTCGGTTCCGGCGACCCCCGGTACGACCGCTGCTTCGGGCGGATCGAGCGCCGCTTCCTCCGGCAGGCGGGCAAGGCCTCCGACCCCGTCCGCCTGGCGTACTATCGCGGGATCGCCTTCGGGGTGCAGGAGATGAACCGCCTGCTCTTCCTCTTCGAAAGTTCCCCCTTCCGCTCGGGGCTCGCCGCGATCACGCCCGAGGCCGCCGCGGGCTTGGTGGAGTCCTGGGCCGCCCTGGCCCTGGCGGTGCTGTCCGCCGACGAGGGGCTCCCCCCGCCGCCCGCCGAGGCGCCGACCGAGATCCGGGCGTTCCTGGCGCGCTCCACGGGCCGGCCGCACGACGCCTTCGCCGCCAGGGTCGCGGACTGCTCGGCGCGCCTCGGCGACAAGGGGCTTTACGACGGCCTCCTGGCCGAGGTCTGCAAGGCTTCCGGCACGACGGCCGACCTGGAGATCGCCATCACCTTCGGCCTCCTCCTCAACCGCATGCTGGGCGAGGCCTCCGCCCGCTGCCACCGTCTCGTCCCGCCGAAGCTCAAGGCGTCCGCCAGGGCGAAGAGACACCAAGGGACCACGGAAGAAGCGTAGCGAACCCCGGGGGTCCCCCGCCTTTCCGCCCTGGCCGCCTTTCTTTGCGAGCTTGGCGCCTTGGCGAGAATCGATCCGGATCCGGATTTCGCAAAGGCGCAAAGCTCGCAAAGAAAAACCGATTACCTGGGATTCAGAAAAGGGGCAAGAAAGGTCGCCTTCACCGGAACGTCGTGCCGCCGGGAGAGATCTCCCGGAACTTCTCTCACCAAGGCACGGAGAAGAGTCATCTCCGATAAAGGTCAACAGACCCAACTCCCCCTCCTTTCTCCCGTCTCCCGCCTCCTGCCTCCTGAATTCTCCATTCGTGGTTCCTTTCCCAGGCTTTCAGCGGGAACTCGAAGACGCGATGCAACCGGGGCCCCCGAACCCGAATCATCTTTACCGGGGCTTCGGGTTTGGTGTAGACTTCCCTTGTCACTGCCCGCGCCCGCCCGACGCGCCGGAATCCCGTTCGAAGGAGAATTCGAGGTGAAACGAACCGCCGTTCTCGTGCTCATGGCCCTCGCCCTGTCCGCCCTGGTCGCCGCCCCGCCCCAGCAGGTCACGAAGACCCTGTCCGTCCAGGGGTTGATCTACGACCTCAAGCACCCGGACGCCGACCGCCGCGAGGAGTCCGCGAAGATCCTGGGGGACAAGGAGGTCCGCGCCGCGGTGCCCGCCCTGATCGAGGCCGCGGACGACCCCGAGGCGAAGGTCCGCGCCGCCGTTCTCTACGCCCTCGACCGGATCCGCGACATGCGGGCCCTGCCCGTGTTCATCAAGCTCACCGCCGACCGGGACGAGGGGATCCGCAAGACCGCCATCAACGCCATCGTGCGGCTCTACGTCCTGGACGAAGGTGGTTTCGTCGCCGGCTCCAAGAAGGTGCTCTCCTTCTTCAACCCCTTCGACAGCAATTACAACGACCTGATCGTCGAGCCGTACGTCCCCGTCAGTCCCGACGCCGTCCAGGCGCTGGCCGCCCGGCTGAGCGACCCCTCCAACGGGGTCCGCAAGGGGGCGGTGATGAGCCTGGGCATCCTCCGGGGCCGCGGGGCGCTGAGCGCCATGGCGGAAAAGCTCCCTGCCGAGCCCAAGAACGACATCCGGATCGAGTATTTTCGCTCCTTCTACAAGATCGGCGACCCCTCGGCCTGCGGGGCCCTGATCCCCTTCGTCAACGACCCCGAGAAGGACGTGCACGACGAGGCCATCCTGGTGGCCGGCCTGCTGCGCTGTCCCGAGGCGGTGGAACCGCTGATGGACATCTTCGAGTCCGGCATCAAGGAACGGGACAAGATCCTCAAGGTGGTCCCCGCCTCCCGGCCCGAGGACCTCCAGATCAAGTGCCTCCAGGCCCTGGCCCTGATCGGGGACCCGCGGGCGGAGAAGCTCTTCGTGGCCGCCCTGAACCACAAGATCACGGGGATGCAGATGGCGGGGGCCGAAGGGTTGGCCCGCATCGCCAACCCGGCGCACCGGGACACCCTGGAGGCCGCCCGGGAGCGCTCCGAGGAGCGCCGCAACCAGCTCTCCCTGGACTTCGCCCTCTACCGCGTCGGCCGCCCCGGCGCCCTGGAGGAGATGGTGAGCGAGTTGGGCAGCGTCCGCTACAGCGACCAGGTGTTCGACTACCTCGCCGGCTTCTCCCCGGAGGAATGTCCCCGGCTCTTCCCGCTGCTCCGGTCCAGCAAGGGGAAGGTGCGCGTGAAGCTGATCGACGCCCTGGGCCTCGCCGGCGGAAGGGACACCCTGGCCGAGCTGGAGTCCTACACCCACGATTCCAACACCGACGTGGCCAACGCCGCCATCAACGCCATCCGCCGCCTCCGCGCCAAGCTGGGCGAGTGACGACGTCGAAGCCGATCAACCACGGATGGACACGGATAGACACGGATGCTTCTCCGGATCTCCTCCGGGGCCGACTAACCCGGTGGACGATGCGATCCGCGTTCATCCGTGTTCATCCGTGGTGAACGAAGTCGGTTTCCCCCCCGTCCGCACTACGGCGGAGGCGGCGGCAGTTCAGCACCGACTGGCTTCGCAGGTCAGCCTGGAGCCGCTGAAAGGGCCCATCGACCGGGTCCTGGGCGCCGACGTTCACGTGGCGGGGGACACCGGCTACGCGGTCCTGGTGGTGGTGGACACCGCCACCCTCCGGCCGGTCGAGACCGTCGAGGCGGAGGCGCCGGTGGAATTCCCCTACGTCTCCGGGTTCCTCTCCTTCCGCGAGATCCCGCCGATCCTGGCCGCCTTCGCCAGGCTCTCCGCACGCCCGGACCTCGTCCTGTGCGACGGCCAGGGGATCGCCCACCCCCGCGGCCTGGGCCTCGCCTCCCACCTCGGGCTGGTCTTGGGGATTCCCACCATCGGCTGTGCCAAGAGCCGGCTGGTGGGAGCCCACGGCCCGCTGCCCTTCGCCCGGGGGAGCCGGGTGCCGCTGGTCTACGGGGGCCGGGAGGTGGGCCGCGTGGTCCGCACCCGCGACGGAGTCGCGCCGCTCTTCGTTTCCCCCGGCCACCGGGTGGATTTCGACGGGGCCGTGGAATGGACCCTGATTTGCTGCGGCCGCTTCCGTCTCCCCGAACCCACCCGCCTCGCCCACCAGGCCGCCCGCCGCCGCAGCCGCCAGGCGGGACACCCAAGCCTTGACCCGGGACCTCAAACCGGGCCACAGGACCCAACTCCAGGGTGACATCCCCCGCCGCCCTCCGGGTAATGGCTCAACCCAGGGCGATACAGACACTTTCCCTTTCGTTTTCCGGCCTTGGGCGAAACCATCGAAGATCAGGCATCAACCGCTCCCTGACGGTCGCGGCTCTGACGGGGTGAGCGTGTAGGTGTGGTTACAACAGTCGTCGCCGGCCATGAGGGTTTTGGTGCGGCGGAAGCTCAGGTCGGGGTTGAACCCGCGGCAGAAACCGTCGTCGAAGGCGCAGTAGAAAGCGAATCCGATGTCGGCGGCGTCCCGGCGGCGCATCTCGTCGGCGTAAAGGCACCGCGTGACGCGGATTCGCAGCTCCCCGGGTGACTTCGCTTCCACCTCCCAATCCAGGGTCCCGGAGGACGGTTTCCAGATCAGCTCCAGGATGGCGTCGAGGTCGCGCCGGGGGAGGTCGGCGGCCCGGAGGCGCTCCGCGGTGGAGCTTTCCACGTAGTCCCGGACCGACTCCAGCACGCCGGGGCCGTACTTCTTCACCAGTGCCTTGAACAGCCCGGCCCTATCGCGCATCTCGCGCTTGAGCATGGCCAGGATCTCCTCCTCGAGCCCCTTGCGTTCCCCGTCCGTTGCGGCGAGGCCGAACGGCGCCGCGCACAGGCCCGCACCGATCACCAGCGACCTCAGGCAGCATCGACGATCGATTTCCATTCCGGTTCTCCTTCTCCCGATTCGTGCACACCGGGATTCTACCGCAGGCGCCGCGCGAAATCGAGGGAGCGCTTTTTTCGGACGCAGATAAACCGGAAAAAGAACCACGAAATACACGGAATACACGAAAGGGAAAATAACCACGAACCACACGAACCACACGAACGAAGAATTCAGAAGAAAGAAGGCAGGAGGCAGGAGAAAGGAGAGGGCGTTCAGCCGGTTGATCGTAATCGGAGACGCCGCTTCTCCGTGCCCCTGTGCCTCTGTGAGAGAACGATTCCGGAAGCTCTCTTCCGGCAGCGCGACGACCGGGTGAAGGCGGGCTTTCGTACCCCCTGGCCACATCCCCGGTTATTCGGTTTTCTTGGCGAGCTTGGCGCCTTTGCGAGATCAAGATCCGGACAGGCTCTCGCCCCGGCGCCAAGCTCGCGAAGGAAGACCGCATGGGCCGCAAATCCCGCATCACCCGCGGATCACCCCTCCCGACTTCCGATGCTCCGTTTATTCGTTCCGTGCTTTGGTGAAAATAATCCCGGAAGGATCTCTCACGGATTGTCCGCAGGTCGCGCTCGGCGCTTGAATCGCCGCCGCATCCGCGCTATAGTGTCGGGTGCTTCGCAATTTTCGGAGAATCGCCGGCGCCGCCGGCCGTTCCCCACGAAAGGGGGCTTCGTGTTCGATTTCATCTTCAAGCCGTTCGCCGAGATGACCGGGAAGGACTACGAGACCGTCGGCTTCCGCTCGGGCCTCGAGATCCACCAGCAGCTCCTGACGCGGAAGAAGCTCTTCTGCCGCTGTCCCGCCGGGCGCTACTCCGACGACTACGACGCCGAGATCCTGCGCCACATGCGTCCCACCCTCTCGGAGCTGGGGGAGTACGACGGCACGGCCCTCATGGAATTCAAGACGAAAAAGGAGATCATCTACCAGATCAAGCGGGAGACGGTCTGCACCTACGAGATGGACGACACCCCGCCCTTCGAGCTGAACGAGGAGGCGCTGGACATCGCCCTGGAGATCGGCCTCCTCTACCGCTGCTCCATGGTGGACGAGATCCACATCGCCCGCAAGCAGTACCTGGACGGCAGCATTCCCACGGGCTTCCAGCGCACCACCATCGTGGGCGTCAACGGGAGCGTCCCCTACAAGGACCGCACCATCCCCATCATCCAGCTCGGGCTGGAGGAGGACGCCTGCCGGGAGGTGAGCGACGTGGGCCACCGCCGGGTCTACCTCACCGACCGCCTCGGCATGCCCCTCATCGAGACGGTGACGGCGCCCGCCATGCGGACCCCCTTCGAGGTGGCCGAGGTGGGCGAGATCCTGCGCCGCACGGTGCGCACCACCGGGAAGGTCCGCACCGGCATCGGCGCCGCCCGCCAGGACGTGAACGTCAGCGTCACCGGCGGCACCCGCATCGAGATCAAGGGGGTCCCGCGAATCCCCAACATCCCGCTCCTCACCTACAACGAGGCCATGCGGCAGTGGAACCTGTTGCGGCTGCGCGAGGAGCTGCACCGGCGCGGCATCACCGCCGAGGCCTTCGCCTCCCGGGTGGAGGACGTGACCCGCCTGCTGCGAAAGACCCGCTACGAGCCCATTCGGCGGGCCGTGGGCGAGGGGAAGACGGTCCAGTGCGTGACGCTCTTCGGTTTCAAGGGCCTGCTGCGCTGGCAGACCCAGACGGACACCTTCTTCTCCCGCGAGATCATGGACCGGGTGCGGGTCGTGGCCTGCCTGACCACGCTGCCCAACATCGTCCACTCCGACAGTGCCAGCGAGACCCTCTCCACCGCCGAGTGGCAGGCGGTCAAGAAGGCCGGCGGCAGCGGCGACGACGACACCGTGGTGCTGGTCTGGGGCGACGCCGCCGACGCCGCCACCGGCGCCTCGGAGATCGTGATCCGGGCGCGGGAGGCCACCGTCGGCATCCCCTCGGAGACGCGCCAGGCCCTCCGGGACGGCACCAACGGCTTCGAGCGGATCCTCCCCGGCCCCGACCGCATGTACCCCGACACCGACCTGCCCCCCAAGAAGATCAGCGCCGAGCGGCTCGACCGCATCCGGGCCGGCCTGCCCGACTACGTCTGGGACCGGGAGAGCTGGTACCGGCAGCTCGGCATCCCGGCGGACACGGTTCGGCCGCTGGCCATCTCCCCCCTGCACCGGGTCTTCGCGTCCGCGGTCAGGGAACTCGGCCTCGCCCCGGGCTTCGCCGCCGTCGCGCTGGTGCAGTTCCCCAAGCGCCTGGCCCGGAAGGGGCTCGACAAGGCCGCCCTCACCGCCGACGTGTACCGGAAAGTTTTTGAGTTGCTCCGGGACGGGAAGACCGTCCGGGAAGGGGTCCTGCTCCTCCTGGAGCGGGCCGCCCGCGGGGAGCCCTGGGAGGACGGCCACCCCGCCGCCCCCCCGCCGGACGAGATCGACGGCCTCGTCCGCCGGCAGATCGCCCTGCTGCCCCCCATGCCGGGGGCGGACGCCGAGAAGCGCTTCCGCGCCGCCATGCGGCCCGTGATGGGCCACCTGCGCGGCCGGCTCGACGGGTCCGCCGTGGCCGGGCGCGTCCGGGAAATCCTGCAGGAGGTGAAGGCATGATGTCCGAATACAAGGGATACCGCGGGCGCGCGCTGGAGGTCCTCAAGCACTTCTCCGCCCCGGTCTGGAGCGACGTGGAGATCGCCACCGCCAAGGGGACCTTCACCGGCATCATCCTGCCCCGGTCCGAGACCGCCGACCCCCTGCACGTGGTCATCAAGCTCCGCACGGGGTACAACATCGGGATCGCCGTGGACAACATCACCACCGTCACCGTGGGCGGCCGGAAGGAGGCCCACTACAAGATCCCGGAGAAGGAGTTCCCCTTCGACCCCAAGAAGCCCCGGGTCAAGCTCCTGGGCACCGGCGGGACCATCGCCAGCCGCCTGGACTACCGCACGGGCGCCGTCATCCCCGCCTTCTCGCCGGGCGAACTGTACGGGTCCGTCCCGGAACTGGCGGACATCTGCAACCTGGAGACCGAGAAGCTCTACGGCGTCTTCTCGGAGAACATGGGCCCCGAGCAGTGGATCGGCACGGCGGAGGCCATCGGCCGGGAGATCCGCAAGGGCGTCCAGGGCGTGGTCATCGGCCACGGCACCGACACCATGCACCACACGGCCGCCATCCTGTCCTTCATGGTGCAGAACTCGCCGGTCCCCATCGTCATGGTGGGCTCCCAGCGCTCCAGCGACCGTCCCTCCTCCGACGCGGCCCTCAACCTCATGCACAGCGTCAAGGCCGCCGCCGAGGGTGACATCGCCGAGGTGATGGTCTGCATGTTCGGCCCCACCTCCGACACCTACGGGCTGCTGCACCGCGGCACCCGGGTGCGCAAGATGCACTCCAGCTACCGCTCCACCTTCCGGACCATCGGCGACATCCCGCTGGCCATGGTGAGCCGCGAGACGATCACCCCGCTGCGCACCGACTACAAGCGCCGCCGGCAGGACAAGGACGTGACCGTCAACACCGCCTTCGACGACCGGGTGAGCATCGTTTACTACTACCCCAACATGAAGGCGGACATCATCGACTCCCTGGTGGACAACGGCTACCGCGGCATCGTCTTCGCCGGGACCGGCCTGGGCCACGTGAACAAGCCCCTCTACCCGGCCCTCAAGCGGGCCCAGGACAAGGGGATCGCGGTTTACATGACCGTTCAGACCCTCTGGGGCTACGTGCAGATGTACGTCTACGACACCGGGCGGGACATGATGGAGCTGGGCGTGGTGCCCATGGCCAACATGCTCCCCGAGGTGGCGTACGTCAAGCTCGGTTGGGCGCTGGGGCAATCCGCTGACCTGGACGAGGTCAAGCGCATCATGTTCGAGCCCGTGAACGGCGAGATCACCGAGCGCGAGCCCAGCAACGGCTACCTCATCTTCCAGGGCGGCATCCCCGAGGTGGAGGAGTTCATTTCCCGTTATCGGAAATAAGCCACACTCATCGGTATCGGTATCGGAATCGCAGTCGTCATCGAAAAGGCTGTAGTCTCAGAAGAAGACAGAAGCCGTAACGGGAATCCATCGGTATCGGTATCGATTTCGCAATCGCAATCGATACACCCCCTCGCCACAAACAAGAAGAGTGTCCCCTTTGCCGTGAAGGCCGCCGGAGTGCCGCTGTCCACGCACCGCGCAGCCCGGCGGTGCGATGCGGCCCGTCGGGGGAGGAACGACCGGCAGGCCCCGGACGATGGCGCTCTGAAAATCCGTGCTTGAAAATCTCATATCAATCATGCTAGTATCCATGCAGAATATTCATGGAGAAAATTCATGTCAAGAGCGACCATTACCTTGCCCGGCGACCTTTTAACGGAGTTGATGGAGGTCACGAACGCCCGCAGCAAGACCGAGGCAGTCATCCTGGCCATCAAGGAGGAGATCCGGCAGAAGAAACTCGAGCGGATCCTGGAAATGGCCGGAAAAATGGAATTCGTCGTCACCGCGGACGAATTGAGGCACGGCGATGCACGGCTCGGGTAAGGTGCTGGTCGATACCTCCGTCTGGATCGACTTCTTTCGCAGGACTGAACCCGGCTTTTCAGTGGTGCAACGATTGCTGGCCGAGGACCGGGTCTGCTCCGCCGGGATCGTCGTGGCCGAAATGATGCAGGGGGCCAAGTCCGAAAAAGAGTTGTCCGTGTTGCGGGACTTCGTTCACGTCTTCGAATTTCTTCATGAATCCCCCGCTACCTGGCTGGCGGCAGGGGAGTTGTCATTTCGCATGAGGCGAAAAGGGAAAACCATCGGATTGGCAGATTGCCATATCGCCATGATCGCCAAGGAAAATGACGTGGAAATCCTGAGCCTGGACAGCCATTTCGTCACCCTGGAAGAAGAGGCGGGTTTACGCCTGTTTAAAATGATGGAATGAAAGAGGTTATCTAGATCCCGAGACGCCCGGGAGGCGCACCCTCTCCCGTGGAGTGCGGCGCGGAGGCTCCCGGAGCGCCGCTATCAGCGCGCCGCGCAGCCCGGCGGAGCGGCGCGACCCGATGGCTAAGACGGATGGGCCGATGGTGAACAAGACCATGGCGCTGGACGAGCACCCCAAGACCGGGTGGTTCCGGTTTCGCCCCTGGCGCTTCCTGACCCCCGTGGGTGTCCTGTTCTGCACCGCCACTCTGCTGGGCTTCCCGGGCGCGTGGGCCTGGTACCTCGACCTCTTCGCCCACTTCCGGGTGCAGTACTTCGTCGGCCTGTCCCTCCTGGCGATCCCGTTCTACCTGACGCGGCGGTTCCGGACCGCCCTGGTTTTCACGGCCTTTGCCCTGGCCAACCTGGCCGTGATCATCCCGCTCTACGTGGGCCCGGAAACGGCGCCCCCCGGCAGGGGACGCGCACTGCGGGTGATGCTGGTCAACGTGAACACCCGGGCGGGGGACCCCGCCCGCGTTGCCACGGTGATCCGCCGGTACAGCCCGGACGTTTTGGTGCTGGAGGAGATCGACGCCGCCTGGCTGGAGCGGCTGCGCCCCGTCCTGGCAGGCTTCCGGGCCTCCCTCGCCGAGCCTCGGGACGACAACTTCGGGATCGGCGTCTTCAGCCGGCTCCCCTTTCGCCGGGCCGAGGTCGTCGGGATCGGGGTAGCCGGTGTCCCCTCCATCGTGGCCGAGCTGGACATCGCCCCCGCCCGGCTCGCCGTCATCGCCACCCACCCGCTCCCGCCCGCGGGACGGCTATACGCCCGCTGGCGGGACGAGCATCTGGAGCGCCTGGCCGAACGGGCCCGCCGGACTCCGGGGCCGCTGGTCGTCCTGGGGGACCTCAACGCCACGCCCTGGAGCCACGCCTTCCGGTCGCTTCTGGCCCGGTCGGGCCTGAAGGACAGTTCCCGGGGGTTCGGCGTCCAGCCCACCTGGCCGAGCGGGAACCTCTTCCTCCGCATCCCCCTCGACCACTGCCTCCACTCCCCGGACGTCCGGGTCCGGGACCGCGTCGTCGGACCGTACACCGGTTCCGACCACTACCCCCTCGTCGTCGATCTCGAGCTTCCCTCGGATTGAAGGGGTGGGCGCCCGGAAGGGTGTTCCGGGTTGATCATGGATAATGAAGGATTTATCGCGGGGCCGGCGGAAAAAACGTGCCGGTCTTTCATGAAAAGTGGTCTCTTTAAGGTGGGAATCGCTAAATGGGTGGGTGTCTCAAATGGCGTTTAATGTAGAGAATCTAGTTGTGACATGAAAGACCGGCAACATAGGTATGATGCCATATCCGGGAAAAGTTCTCAAGTTTTTTTTCGGAACCTGAAAAAACCGGGGCGGGGGGCGGCGGGCTCACCCCCCGGCGGTCTTCAGGAAGAGCCGGGCGAGCTGCTGCAGGGGGTGGCGGACGGTGCCCAGCGGCGGGGTGTAGGGAAATTCCATCCCGAGGATCTCTCGTGCGGTGGCTTCCTGCGCGATCAGGGGCACGGCCGGCTGCACCAGCGCGGCGGTCCCCGCGGGGCCGGCGGCGTGGGCGCCCAGCAGGGTGCCGCGGGCGGTGTCGAACACGCCGACCACCGCGGCGGCTCCCGCCCGGTCCCGGAAGTAGGGGGGGGCCAGCGGCGCCCGGATGGAGACGGTTTCGGCCCGGAGGCCGCACCCGCGGGCGGACGCCCCGGTGACGCCCGCCGCTGCCAGCTCCAGCCCCGACAGGCGGAGGCACCAGGCGTCGGCCCATTGCCCACCGCGGCTGTCGTAGCCCGCGGCGTTGTCGCCGGCGACCCCGCCGGTGAGGGCGGCGCGCACGGCGGTGTTGGCCGGGGCCGGCGCGCCCGAAGGCCGGGAGGGGGCTGCGGCGAAGTCCCCGGCGGCATAGATGCCCGCGACGGACGTCTCCATGCGCGCATCGACGACGACGGCGCCGGAAGGATGGAACCGCAGGGGAAGGTCGGCGAGGAAAGCGGTTTCGGGCCGGACACCGCAGGCACAGAACACGAAGTCCGCTGAAATTCGTTCCCCGGTCCCCAGCCGGCAGTGGAATGCCCCCCCCGAGTGCCCGAGCTCGCGGACCACCGACCCCGGGGCCGGGCGGACCCCCCGCTGCGCCAGGACGGACGATGCCCGGAGGGCCAGTTCCGGCTCCCAGGCGGGGAGCAGGGACGCTTCCCGCTCCACCAGGGTGACCTCGAGACCCCGGCGGGCGAACACGTCCGCCATCTCGATCCCCAGGGTGCCCCCGCCCAGGACCAGGACCGAGCGGGGGCGGCGCTCCGACAGGAAGACGAGCAGGGGGGCCGCGTCGGACAGGGTGCGGAGGGTGAAGACCCCGTCGGGGCCGGCCGCGGCGGCTTCCGGGGGAACGGCAGCCCGGGCCCCCGCGGCGAGGACAAGGCGGTCGTAGGGGACGTCGGATTCCCCGCCTCCCTCGAGGGCGCAGCGCACGACCCGGCGCCCCGGGTGCACGGACGTCACCCGGTGGCCCGTCCGCACGCGGACCCGGTAGTGTCGCTCCAGGTCCTCGGGCCGGTGGAGGACCAGGTCCCCGGGGGAAGCCACCTCGCCGGTGAAGAGGAAAGGGAGCCCGCAGACGCCCGTCCCGGCGTGGGGGGAGGCCTCCAGGACCGTGACGGGTACGGTGGAGTTCCGCCGCCGTGCCTGGACGGCCGCCGCCAGGCCGGACGCCTGGCCCCCGATGACGACGATCCCTGCGCTCACTGCAAGGGTTCCCTGCAGGCCGGGTCCTTGCACACCACCAGGTCGTTGTTGATGAAGTAGCGCTTCCCGGCGTTGTCTTCCGTTCCCACCGCGGCGCAGGTGAAGAGCTTCCCGTCCGTGCTCAGGGAGAACTGGAACCCGTCGATCACCGGTTCCTCGCTCTTGAAGCGTGAATCCAGGAAGCCCTGCCCGGCCAGGTCGGCGAAACTCCCGTACTGCCCTTCGTTCGACAGCTTGGAACTGTAGGCGACCTGGGCGGAGGCAATGTTGCGCAGCATGGCGGCGGTCGAGGCCTCCGAGACCCGTCGCGGCGGGCGGTCCCCCATCGTCGGCAGCAGATAGGCGGCCACGCTCCCCGCCATCAGGAAGAAGGCCGGGTTGACCCCTTTCGTCAGGACGTCCAGCTGCAGGCCGTTGTCCTTGCGAACGGCCTGGTAGGTGACGAGGGCGTCCTCCCCGATGAAACTGTCCAGGATGCCGCCGGCCTGCCGCTTGACCGCCTCGGGGAGGCCCTTGAGCAGGTCGCCGAGGTGCATCTCCAGGCTGATCAGGGACCCTTCAGCGGGGTGCGGGGCCCAGCGCGCAACCGTGGCGCGGCACGCGCCCTCCACGCGGGCGACGGAGTTGCCGCCCACCAGGTACTTCCCCGACAGGCCGATGGCCCACGGGTGCTGGGGGTCGTCGGAGACGTAGAGGACGCCGGCGACGGCGGGCTGCTCCCTCAGGCGCCCGGCGGCGGCGACCGCCGACAGGACCTGCCGTGCCCGGGCGGGGTCCTTGACCTCCGCCACGCCCACCACGTCGGGCCGGGCGCCGCGCGTCCCGAGCGCGAACAGGTCGGGGCCGAGGTACACCGCCACCGACAGGGCGCAGTTCCGGGTCAGTTCCTCGAGGTCCGCCATCCGGATCCCGTAGACCTCCTCGAGCAGGTGGGTGTTCTGTTCCACTTCACTCCCCTCCCCCACGCTCTCGGCGATGAAGCGGTAGAAACCGACGGGGTTAGCCAGGCTCAGGGAGAAGGCCGCGAAGGGCTTTTCGAGCCGGGAGAGCATCTCGGTGCAGCTGCCCCCGGGCTTGAGGAACTCCAGCAGCCCCGACCCCGGCTCCAGGGACAGGTAGAGGGTCCCCGCCTCGTCGCCGGAGGCGGCGGCCATGGAACGGAACGAGTCCCACAGGGGGTTGGGCTTGCCCCCGGTGGCGGCGCGGACGACGGCTTTGAGGTTGACGAAGACACTGGACATCCCCGTCGTGGTGCACCGGGCCGTGACCTGCTTAAACTCCGGGTCCGCCAGCAGGGAGTCCGCCGGCGCGAGCCGCAGGACTTCCCGGAGGCGGTCGGGGGGCTTGACGCCGGGGCGGTCGGTGATCAGGAAAAACGCCCGGGAATCCTTGAAGGCGAGGTGGAAGGGGCCCGTGGTCGCGGTCCCGAAACCGTAGCGGGCCCGGTAGACCACGGGGTCGCCCTCGCTGTCCTTTTCGAGGGAGAGGCCCCCCGAGGTGAGGATCTTGCGGATGCTCTCGAGCGCCCGCCCCTCGCTGACGACCCCGACGCTGGCAAGGAACTCGTAGCGCTGGTCGGGGCCCGGGACGGAGAGCATGCCGGCACAGATGGGGGCCGAAGGGTCGAACCCGCCGTCCTCCCAGCCCGAGGGCGTGGTGACGTCGAAGCCGATGGCCTGCTTGCTCTGCAGGGCGACCATGTCCATGGCCCGCTTGAAGTCGGGGCTCTTCGCCGCCGCATTGCCGTAAACCTCGAGCAGGGCCGAGGGGTCGTCGATGGAGAGGAAGCCGGGCGAGTCCTTCGGGATGTGGCGGGCGGCGGTCTCGAAGGGTCTCCCGCCTCCTCCCCCAGTTTTCCTCCACAGGAAGTACCCGCCCAGGATGATCCCGGCGAGGGCGACCAAGCCCACGAGCAACCAAACCACCTTTTTCGTTCCCGCGCCGGTTCCTTCCGGCGGCGGGGGAGGCATCGGCGCTGGGGCGCCGAACCCGCCCGGGACGGCGCCCGGCTCAACGGTCGCCGGAAGAGGGCCCGGCGGGAGCGTGGCGAAGGATGAGCTTTCCGGGAGGTTCACCGGCGGGGGGACGGCCGTAGCGGCGTCCGGGGAGCCGGCGTCCGGCGGTTCGGTCACAGGGGCCGGCTGTTCGGCCCGCGGTTCGCCGGAAGGGTCCGTGCGTCCGTCTTGATCGTGTTCCATGGGAGCCTCCTTACCCGGTCGGGTGCAGGCATTCTAGCCGAGGCGGGCACCGGTTTCAAAGGAAAAGGGAACACCCCGCCCCGCCCGCCCCGCTCTCCCCATTTCCCCGTTGCGGGGCGGGCCCGGGTTGTGGTCAAATCCCGCTGGCCTCGCAAAGAGGGCGATGGCCCTTTTTGCGACCGCATCAATTCTCCCTTGGCCGCCACGGCCGCCAACCCGGAGAGCGAGGAGCCCGAGATGAGACCCAGACCCCCCTTGTCGAGACCTGCCGGTTCGCGGGCGATTTCAACCGCCCTGTTCCTTTCCGGGGCCTTCCTGGCCGCGCTCGCGGCCGCCCCGCCGGCTCCGGCCGGCCGGGCGCGCGTCCACCACGACCTGGACGTCCGGATCGACCCGGCCCGGAGGCATCTCGAGGTCCGGGACCGGATCACCTTCCCGGCCTCCGCGGCGGGCCGCCCGGTGGCCTTCCTGCTTCACGAGGGGCTGGACGTCTCCTGCGAGACGGCGGGCGCCCGCCTGCGACGGGAGGAACGCTCCCCCCGGCCCGGCGATTTCTCCCTCGTCGATGCCCCTCGGGCGGGGAAGCCCCCCCGGCGCCCGGGACCGTCCGCCGCGTCGATGCCGGACGCCGTGCCCGCCTCCCTCTTCGTCCTGGACCTTCCCGCCGGGCGCAGCGGGGGAAGCGTGGTCACCCTCCGCTACGCCGGGCCCCTGCAGCACCCGGTGACGCCGAGCGGCCCGGAGTATGCCCGGGGGTTCTCCGAGACCCCGGGGACCGTCGATCCCCGGGGGGTTTACCTCTGCGGGCGCTCCCTGTGGGTGCCCTGGTTCGGCGACGGCCTGGTCGCCTTCGACCTGGCGGTCACCCTCCCCGGGAACTGGGACGCCGTCTCCCAGGGGGAGCGGACGGCCCACGAGACCGTCGACGGCCTCCGCCGGACCGCCTGGCGCTGCGCCGACCCCGCCGAGGAGATCTACCTCGTGGCGGGCCCCTTCACCGAGTACGCCGCGACCGGGAACGGGCTGGCCGTCCAGGCCTTCCTCCGGACGCCGGACGGCGCCCTCGCCCGGCGCTACCTCGACGCCACCGTCCGTTACGCCGCCCTGTACCGCTCCCTGATCGGGCCCTTCCCCTACCGCAAGTTCGCGCTGGTGGAGAACTACTGGGAAACGGGCTACGGCATGCCCTCCTTCACCCTGCTGGGGGAGAAGGTCATCCGTCTCCCCTTCATCCTCCACTCCTCCTACCCCCACGAACTGCTCCACAACTACTGGGGGAACGGCGTCTTCGTGGACATGGCGGGCGGAAACTGGTGCGAGGGTCTCACCACCTACCTGGCGGACCACCTCATCGCCCAGCAGAAGGGCCAGGACACCGACTACCGCCGCACCGCCCTCCAGAAGTACGCCGACTACGTCAAGCCCGCGGACGACGCCCCCCTGGACCGCTTCCGCGAGCGTCGGGATGCCGTGACCGAGGCCCTGGGTTACGGCAAATCCATGATGGTCTTCCACATGCTTCGAACGACCCTGGGGGACGAGACCTTCCGGAAGGCCCTGGGCGCCTTCTACGCGTCGAACCGGTTCCGGCGCGCGTCGTGGGACGACCTCCGGGCTTCCTTCGCCGCCGTCTCCGGGCAGGACCTGCGGGCCTTCTTCCGCCAGTGGATCGACCGGTCCGGCGCCCCGGACCTTCGCCTGTCGGGCGTTTCCACCCGTTCTGCCGGCCGCGGTTTCACCGTGAGCTTCCGCCTGGCCCAGGTCCAGGCGGGGTCGCCCTACCGCCTGGACGTCCCGGTGGCCGTGACCCTCGAGGGGAAGCGCGACGCCGTCGTCCGGCGCGTGACGCTGGACGGACCGGTGCGGGAGTTCACCCTCACCGTTCCCGGCAGGCCCCTCCGGATCGACGTGGACCCCGCCTTCGACCTCTTCCGCCGCCTGGATCCCCGGGAGACCCCCCCCTCCCTGTCCCGCGTCCTGGGGGCCGCGAAAGTCTGGTTGGCCCTGCCGGCGGACGCGGACACGGGGATGCTGCGGGCGTGGCGGGACCTCGCCGAGGGGTGGGCGAAGGATTCCGGGGGAAAGGCCGCGGTCTGCCTGGACAACGAATTGTCCGAGCTGCCGGCCGACGCCGCGGTCTGGGCGCTCGGCTGGGAAAACCGCCTCGTCCCGAGGCTCGCGGCCCTGGCGGAACCGTACGGCGCGCAGCTCACCCCCCGCGTGGCGACGCTGGAGGGGCGTGAGATCCCCCGGGCCGGGCGCTGCGTGGTGGCGGCGCTTCCCCACCCCGCGTCCCCCTCCCTGGCCGTGGGGTGGCTGGCGGCGGACTCCCCCAACGTGGTGGCGGGGCTGGGCCGGAAGGTCCCCCATTACGGAAAGTACGGCTGGCTGGTCTTCGAGGGGAGTGAACCCGTCAACGTGGGGAAAGGCGTCTGGCCCGCGATGCGTTCGCCCCTGACGGCGGCCTTCGACCCGTCCGTCCCCGCGGCCGCCTTCCCCCCGATGGGGAAGCTGCCCGTCGGCCGGGCCCTGGCCGAACTGCCTTCCCCCTACACCGCAGCGGCCCTGAAGCGTCACGTCGAAGCCCTCACCGACCCCGCCCTCGAGGGCCGGGCTTTCGGGTCCCCGGGGCTGGACGCCGCGGCCGACCACGTCGCCCTGGCCTTCCAGGCGGCAGGGCTCCAGCCGGCGGGGGACGCGGCGTACTTCCAGCGCTTCGAGGCGCCCTGCCGGGACGGCGAAACCGCGAAGCCGGTGAAGAACGTCCTCGGCCTGCTGCCGGGGAAGGACCCCGCCCTCGCGGGATCGCCGGTCCTGGTCTGCGCCCACTACGACCACCTCGGCCGGGGGTACCCCCTCGCCCACCCCGGCAACGCCGGGAAAGTCCACCCCGGGGCCGACGACAACGCCTCGGGCGTGGCGGTGCTCCTGGAACTGGCCCGGGTGATGGCGGGGGGGGAGCGCCCCGACCGGCCCGTTCTCTTCGTCGCCTTCACCGGGGAGGAGTGCGGCATGGTGGGGTCCCGGCACCTCATCGCGGCCGGAAAACCCTTCGCGGTCGATAAGCTGTTCGCGGTTCTGAACCTGGACACCGTGGGCCGGCTCGGGGCGGGCAAGCTCCTGGCCCTGGGCGCCGCGACGGCGCGGGAGTGGCCCTTCATCCTCATGGGGGCCGGTTACGTGACGGGACTCCAGCACGACCTGGTCAACGAGGCCCTGGACTCCAGCGACCAGGCGATGTTCGCCGCCAGGGGCGTCCCGGCGCTGCACCTGTTCACCCCCCCTCACCCCGATTACCACACCCCCGCCGACACCCCCGACAAGGTGGACTTCGCGGGCCTCGCGAAGATCGCCGAGTACGCCTCGGAGATCGTCGGTTACCTGGCCGGCCGCAAGGAGGCGCTGGCGGTGCCGCAAACGGCCTCCGCCGACCCGGACGCCCCCCGGGGCGCCGAAGCCGGTCAAGGCGCGGCGACCGGGGGCCCTCCCGCCGGGTCGCGCCGCGTCGGGATCGGGATCGTGCCCGACTTCACCTTCCAGGGCGCCGGCGTGCGCGTCGGGGTCGTGACGGAGGGCGGCCCCGCGGCCCTGGCCGGCTTCCGGGCGGGCGACGTGATCGTGGCGGTGGGCGCCCGGAGCGTCGCGGGGCTCAAGGAGTACACCGAGGTCCTGAAGACGCTGACGGCCGGGCAGGGGACCGACGTCACGGTGGACCGCGAGGGGCGGCCGGTGAAGCTGCACGTGGTGCCGAAACCGAGGTGATTCCCCTTCGGTGTCGTCGGCGGCGGACGAAAATTTTCTCTTTACAACGCCGCGCATCTGTGCTAAAAAGCGCGTTTGCATTTTGTCGAGGAGGAACGATTTTGAACGTCACCAAGGAAGCAAAAGGCGAAGTGATCGCGAAATATCGGCACCATGAAAAGGATACCGGGTCCCCCGAGGTGCAGGTGGCCCTCCTGACCCAGCGCATCACCGAGTTGACGGACCACTTCAAGGCGCACGTGAAAGACCACCATTCCCGCCGCGGCCTGCTCAAGCTCGTGGGCCAGCGCAAGCGCATCCTGGAATACCTGAAAGCAAAGGACATTGAACGTTACCGCAAGCTCATCGCCGAACTGGGCCTCCGCAAGTAAGCCCGCAGCGAAATCACTCCGAACAGAACCTGAACCGTTCACACCCGGCGGTGTCGCGCACTCCGCCGGGTGTGGCTTATTTTCCGCCGGCACTCCCGATAACGCCGCGGCCGGCCGGGCGCGTCGGGATCCGCTCGACCCGGCGTGACGGGAGAACTTTCAAAACAACTCGCGCAAGCTGAAGCTTGCGCCACTACCTTGAGCATAATCGATATGGAGGATATACACATGCAACATCGCGCATCACTCGAGATCGGCGGACGGGAGCTCAGCATCGAGACCGGACGCCTGGCCAAGCAGGCGGACGGCGCCGCCCTGGTCCGCTACGGCGACACGGTGGTCCTGGTGACCGCCTGCGCCGCCCGGGAGCCCAAGGACGTCGACTTCCTTCCCCTCACCGTGGACTACAAGGAGTACACCTACGCCGCGGGACGGTTCCCCGGCGGCTTCTTCAAGCGGGAGGGGCGCCCCACGGAGAAGGAAATCCTGACCAGCCGGTGCATCGACCGGCCCATCCGGCCCCTCTTCCCGGAAGGATACAACTGCGAGACCCAGGTCATCGCCTTCGTCGTCTCCGCCGACGGGGAGAACGAGCCCGACGTCCTGAGCATGCTGGGCGCCTCCAGCGCCCTGTACTTCTCGGACATCCCCTTCCACAAGCCCATCGCGGGCGTGCGGATCGGTCTCATCGACGGCGCCCTGACCGTCAACCCGCGGATCCCCGACATGGAGCGGACCACCCTGAACCTGGTAGTGGTGGGCTCCGAGGACGCCATCGTCATGGTGGAGTGTTCCTGCAAGGAGATCGCCGAGGGACAGATGCTGGAAGCCCTGGACCTGGCCCATGGGGAGATTCGCCGGCTCATCGGGCTGCAGAAGGAGATCCATGCGAAGCTCCAGCCCGTCAAGCGGGTCGTCGAGCCCCCCGTTTACCCCGAAGACCTCATGTCCGAGGTGCGGGGCAAGTACGGCGAGGCCATCCTGGCGGCCATCCGGACCCCCGGCAAGCTCAACAGCGAGCGCCGCGTCAAGGAACTCAAAAAGGAAATCGTCGAGTCTTACCCCGAGGAGGACGAGGCCCGGCGCAAGCTGGTCAAGCGCGTCTTCGACCGCCTCAAGGAGGAGATCTTCCGCAAGGACCTGCTGGAAAACCGCCGCCGGACCGACGACCGCGCCTTCGACCAGATCCGCCCCCTGGACATGGAGTTGAGCTTCATCCCCCGCACGCACGGCTCGGCCCTCTTCACCCGCGGCGAGACCCAGTCCCTGGTCACGGTGACCCTGGGGACCTCCGGCGACAGCCAGGTCATGGAGACCCTGGACGGCGAATCCAGCAAGACCTTCATGGTCCACTACAATTTCCCGCCCTTCAGTGTGGGCGAGGTGGCCTTCCTGCGCGGCCCGGGCCGCCGGGAGATCGGGCACGGCGCCCTGGCGGAGAAGGCCCTCCGCGCGGTCATTCCCCCGACGGAGGTTTTCCCTTACACCATCCGCGTGGTGTCGGACATCCTGGAGTCCAACGGCTCCTCCTCCCAGGCCACCATCTGCGGCGGCTCCCTGGCCCTGATGGACGCCGGCGTGCCGATCTCCAAGGCTGTGGCCGGGGTGGCCATGGGGTTGGTCCTGGAGGGCGACAAGCACGCCATCCTGACCGACATCGCCGGGTTCGAGGACCACTACGGCGACATGGACTTCAAGGTGGCGGGCACCCGTGACGGGATCACCGCGCTGCAGATGGACATCAAGATCGAGGGGATCACCCCGGCGATCATGAAGGAAGCTTTGGAACAGGCCCTTCGCGGCCGGCTCTTCCTCCTGGACAAGATGGACGCCGTCATCGACAAGCCCCGCCCCGAGCTGTCCTCCACGGCCCCGCGCTACTACACCATGACCATCTCCGACTACAAGATCAAGGACCTCATCGGCCCCGGCGGGAAGACCATCAAGTCCATCGTGGAAGCCACCAAGGCCAAGATCGACATCGAAAACGACGGCACCGTCAAGATTTTCGCCAGCGACGAGAAAGCGGCGGAAGACGCCCGGCGCCGGATCAACGACATCTGCGCCGAAGCCGAGGTCGGGAAGGTCTACACCGGCAAGGTGACCCGCCTGGAGGCTTACGGCGCCTTCGTGGAGATCCTCCCGGGCACCGACGGCCTGATGCACATCTCCGAGGTCTCCCACCGCCGCACGCCGGACATCCACGACGTCCTGAAGCTGGGCGACGAGATCCAGGTGAAGGTGATCGGCATCGAGCCGCCCAACAAGGTCAAGCTCAGCATGAAGGCCCTCCAGGAGCCGCCCGAGGGGATGAGCCCCGAGGAGGAGCGCCACGACGACCGTCCGCCGCGGCGACACCACGATCGGCCGCGCGGCGATCGCGGCGACCGCGGTGATCGCGGCCACGGCGGCCACCGTCGCTAGCCTTCGGGTTTTGCCCCCGAAACGTCAGGGACTTCCTCACCGGGAGTCCCTTTTTTTTGTCCTCCCGGCCCCGGGGAGGCGTATAGTGACCGGTCAGAGCCGTGCCCGTCGGCAAGCGGATGGAGCGCCTGATTTTGACCGCTTGCGAGGCCGATCAGGATACCGAAACGGATACTTGATGGGGCCGCAAAAAGTACCATCACCCTCCGGGTGATGGCTCAAAAAAAGGCTTTACAGCCACTTTTCCATCCGTCTTCCGGCTTTTTGCGAACCCGTCATGCTTGATGCGTTCGTAAAATTCGATGAGACCACAAAGAGCGCGGAGTACTCTTGGAACCCAGAATGATGAGCCTGCCATGCATTGAAATCAAAGAGTTCGGACCTTCTTTGCGTGTCTTTGCGTTCTTTGTGGTTTGAGGAATCCGGATTTTTTTCGGGATCATCATCCTGGATGGGGGAAGGGATTACATGCGGCATGTCGTGGTCGAGACAGGGACGGGGACTGGACCGGGGGTGAACCCCTTCGCGGCGATGTTGTTGCGGGACGGGGAAGCCCGCCGCCGGTTCCTGGACGTCGGGGAGTGGTCCCCCGGCGCCATCGCCGCGATTGCCGCCGGGCCCCCGCCGGGACGGGCGCGGGCGGCCGACGTCGTGGCCGCCCGGAACACCGACGGTGACGGGCAGACCCTTCAGGCGGTCGAACAGGTTCGCCGGGGGACCCCCTGGTACGTGGTGGCCGGTCAGCAGGCCGGGCTCCTGACGGGGCCTCTCTACACCGTCCTCAAGGCGGTCACGGCCCTCCGCCTGGTCCAGGCTCTCCGGGACGCGGGGACCGACGCCGTCGCCCTGTTCTGGGTGGCCTCCGAGGACCACGACCTCGCGGAAGTGCGCACCGCCCGCCTGCTCTCCGGCGCCGGCGAGCCCTTCACCGTGACGGCCGGCCCCGGGGCCGGCGCGTCCCGGTTCCCGACCGGCCCGCTGGCCCTGGGGCCCGGGGCGGCGACCGTGGAAGCCGCCCTCGAAACGGGCCTCGCGGGGCTGCCCTTCGCCGGGGAGGTCCGCACGTGGGTCCTGGGGACGGTCCGGGCCGAGGCCACCTTCGCCGGGTCGTTCACGGCCCTGATGCGGCGCCTGTTCGCCGGGACGGGGCTCCTCCTCTTCGACCCCCTCGACCCGGCCGTGGACGGTCTCCGCCGCGAGTTCGCCGCCCGGGCCGCCGGACGCCACGACGTCCTGCTGGACGCCGTCCGGGAGGACACCGCGGCGATCCGGGCCCTCGGGTTCAAGCCCCGGGTCGGGTTCAAGCCGGAGCGCGCGTTCTGGTTCCACCTCGACGAGACCCTCGGGCGGCGCCGGTTGACCCGGACGGGGACCGGCGGCTTCCGGGCGGACGGGTCGGGCCGGGAGTGGGATTCCCTGGAACGGGCGGCGGCCGACGAGG
The DNA here is from genome assembly GCA_018001935.1 of Acidobacteriota bacterium. Lineage (NCBI taxonomy): Bacteria > Pseudomonadati > Acidobacteriota > Acidobacteriota bacterium. The sequence goes on along the minus strand of JAGNHB010000009.1, from coordinate 83,994 downwards.
GCGCGCGGTTCTCGCCGGACGTCCTGATGCGGCCCGTCTTCCAGAACTGGCTGTTCCCGGTGGCGGCTGTCGTCGGGGGCCCCGGCGAGATGGCGTACCACGCCCAGCTCCCCGGGCTCTTCCGCGAGATGGCGGTGGGGCGGGGGTTGTTCTGGCCGCGCGGCTCCGCCAGCGTCCTCCCCGCGGGGACCCTGCGGAAGCTCGAGCGCCTCGGCCTGTCGGCCGGAGACCTCTTCGAGGGCCGGGTTTCGTTGTTACAAAAGGGGATGCGCGTCCGGGGGGAGACCGGGGCGCTGGAGCGCTACCGCGAAACCCGCCAGGCGTTTTTACGGGTCACCGGGGAACTGGAGGCGATCTGCGCCGCCTTCACCGACGACATGTCCCGGTCGGCGTCCACGACCCTCAACCGGGTGCGGGACCTGGAAGCCCGCCTGGAAGCGCGGCTCGGGAGGGAGACCCGTGCCCGGGGCGAAACGGTGGCCCGCCAGGTGGACGCCCTCCTTTCCGAGGTCTTCCCGGGCGGCAAGCCCCAGGAACGCGTCCTGTGCGCCCCGGCCCTGGTGGCCCGTCACGGGCCTGGCCTGGTTCGAGACCTCCTCGAGGCCGCCGACCCCTTCGAGCGCCGTCACGCGGTGCTGGTGGGGGAGAAGGCTGAAGGCGGTTAGGCTGAAGGCTGTTAGGCTGAAGGCTGTTAGACTGAAGGCTGTTAGGCTATGTTTGTGGGTTCGGAGATGGTTCCATCGGTATCGGGATCGGGATCGCAGTCGCAGTCGGTATCGCAATCGGTATCGCAATCGGGATCGCAATCGGGATCGGTATCGGGATCGCAATCGCAATCGCAGTCGCAGTCGCAGTCGGTATCGCAATCGGTATCGCGGTTGCACTGGGGATTGGAATTGATTTCTTTATCGCAACCGGCATCGGCAAACGACGGGAAGCTCCTTCGTGGAGTGCGGCGACACGCTTCGTGGCGCCGCTTTCTTCGCGCCGCGCAGTCCGCGGAGCGGCGCGGGCGGCGTGCCCGGCGCCCGTCAACCCCGTGGGGACGGCGCTCCGGCAGCCTCCGCGCCTTGTGGCGGCCGGAGGGAAAAAAGCGGCGCTCCGGCAGCCTCCACGCCGCACTCCTCAGGAAGTAATTATATGAAAACGCCTAAGTCCCTTCAGCCTAACCGCCTTCAGCCTAACCGCCTTCAGCCTAACAACCTTCAGCCTAACCGCCTTCAGCCTAACAGCCTTCAGCCTATCAACCTTCTCCTGGAGTTCCCATGTACCTTTATCGCAAAGAGAACGACGACCGGCTCGACGTGCTTTTCGTGGGGGCGCACCCCGACGACGTCGAGATCCTGGCGGGCGGGACCGTGGCCGTCCTGGTGCGCCTGGGCTACCGCGTGGGCGTGGTGGACCTGACCCGGGGGGAGGCCGGCAGCCGGGGGACACCGGAACTGCGGCGCCAGGAAAGCGTGGAGGCCGCCCAGGTCCTGGATGTCGCCCTCCGCTACACCCCGGGCTGCCCCGACGGCGAACTGGAGAACACCCGGGAAGCGCGGTTGGAGATGGTGCGGTTCATCCGGCGCCACCGGCCGCGGCAGGTCTACACCCACCACCCCCGCGACCCGCACCCGGACCACACCGCCGCCTTTCTCCTCACGCGGGCGGCCGTCCACAACGCCGGCCTCGGCAAGGTGGCCCCGGGTTCGGAGCCCTTCCGGCCCCACTACCTCTTCGCCTTCGCCCCGCCGCACCGGGTGGAGCCCTCGTTTTTGGTGGACGTCTCCGAGGCGTGGGAAACCAAGTGCCGGGCCGTGCGCTGCCACGCCTCCCAGGTGGCCCCCCGCCGCGAGGGGGAAGCCCCCACTTTCCTCGGCCAGTCCCGCTTTTTCGGGCTGATGGAGGCGCATTCCCTCAGCCTGGGGGCCCTGGTCGGGGTGAAGCACGCGGAGGCCTTTCACACGTTCAGCTGCCTCGTGACGGACGACCCTCTCCGGTCGTTCGGAAGGAAAACGGGCCGCCTGTTGTGATTTTTGACCAGAGAATGCAAAAAAAAACCTTTGATTTCCCTGTCGATTCTGGTAAAAGAATTAAGCAATTTGAGGCATGTTGCTCCGGATTGCAATGATATGAGCCAAATACCATCATAAGGAGTAGGCGCATGAAGAGACTCATTCCGTTTCTGCTGCTCTGCCTTGTGATCGGCGCACCCGCCGCGTTCTCCCAGAGCGTGACTACGTCAGGCCTCCAGGGGAGAGTGGAAGGTAAAACCGTTGACAAGGTGGTCGAGCTTCCCGGGGCCCTGGTGGAAGCCGTGCACGTCCCCACGGGCACCAATTACCAGGTCGTCACCCGGGATGACGGCGGATACTCGATCCCCATGATGAGGGCGGGTGGTCCGTACTCCCTCACGTTCTCCTGCGAAGGCTTCAAGAAGGAGGAAGTGAAGGACGTTTACCTGAAACTGGGTGAAGCCCGGACCTTCAACGTCCAGCTGGTGATGGAGTCCATCGACGCCGGCGAGGTGCTGGTCGTGGCCTCCAACCCCATCATCAACCCCAACCGGACGGGCGCGTCCCAGAACGTGACGCTGGACACCATCGACGCCATGCCCAGCATCACCCGCTCCCTGGACGACCTGACCCGGCTGTCCCCGCAGTTCGACTCCAACAAGGAGCGCCCGGGGTCCTTCAACGCCAACGGCCGCAGCGCCCGTTACAACAACATCCAGATCGACGGGACGCAGAACAACGACCTGTTCGGCCTGAGCGACCTGGGTTCCCCCGGCGGCCAGACCGAGTCCACCCCCATCTCCATGGACGCCATCCAGGAGTTCCAGATCGTTCTGGCCCCCTATGACGTCCGCCAGGGCGGGTTCACCGGCGGCGGCGTGAACGTCGTCACCCGCGGCGGCTCCAACGAGTTCCACGGGTCCATCTACTTCTACGGCCGGAACCAGTCCCTCGTGGGCAAGGGGACCAACGAGATCTCCTACCCCGAGTTCAAGGACTACCAGGTCGGCTTCCGCATCGGCGGCCCCATCATCAAGGACCGCCTCTTCTTCTTCGTGAACGGCGAACTCAGCCGTTACTCCAACCCCTCCGAGTACATCATCGACGACAGCGGCAGCCCGTACGACTGGGGCGGCGCCAACGTTTCCGTGGCCGACGCCCAGCGCTTCGTGCAGATCTGCCAGAAGTACGGCTACGACCCGGGCGGCTTCAGTTCCTTCGTCACCCGGCGCAAGGAATCCAACAAGCTGTTCGTCCGCGTCGACGCCAACATCTCCGACAACCACCACCTCACCGTCCGGCACAACTACAACGCCCCCCTCAAGGACAACCTGTACCTCTACCCCAATTCCTTCAAGTTCCCGGACAACAACTACGTCATCAAGGACAAGACCAACTCCACCGTCGTCCAGCTGAACAGCACGCTCTCCAACTCCCTGTTCAACGAGGCCACGGTGTCCTACACCCGGATCCGTGACCGCCGCAGCGGCGCCACCCGCTTCCCGGCGATCCAGGTCTACGTCAACTCCAGCAGCAGCTACTCGTTCAACGCCGGCACGGAGTACAGCTCCCAGGCCAACGAACTCGACCAGGACGTGTACGAGGTCACCGACAACCTCACCTGGATCTGGGGCAAGCACTCCTTCGTGTTCGGCACCCACAACGAGATGTACAAGTTCCGTAACCTGTTCATCCAGAACCTTTTCGGTTCCTACCGGTTCTCCAGCCTCGACGACTTCAACATCGGCAAGGCCAACCGCTACCAGGTCGGGTTCGCCAACGGCTCCGACCCGCTGCTCTCCGCCCGCTTCCGGGTGGCCCAGATCGGCTTCTACTTCGGCGACACCTTCTCGGTCAAGCCCAACGTCAAGCTGACCTACGGCCTCCGCGTGGACATCCCCTACATGCTGGACACCCCCACCGCCAACCCGGACACCGTGACCTACTTCGGCATCCCCACCAACCAGACGGCCAGCGGCAACCTGCTGTGGTCGCCCCGCGTCGGGTTCAACTGGGACATCAACAGCGACGGCAAGAACAACCTCCGCGGCGGCATCGGCCTCTTCTCCGGCCGCGTGCCTTACGTGTGGCTGTCCAACCAGTTCAGCAACACCGGCATCGAGTTCACCCGCATCACCGTCACCGGTGCTGCCACGCCGGCGTTCAACCCCGACCCCGACAACCAGCCCCACTCCTTCGCCGCCCAGACCAACGAGGTCAACCTGATCGACCCCGAGTTCAAGTACCCCTCCATCATCCGCGGCGACATCGCCTTCGATCGCCAGCTGCCCTGGGGCCTGGTCGGGACGGTCGAGTTCGTCTACACCAAGGTCCTCAAGGACATCCTCTACAAGAACATCAACCTGCTGGCCACCGGCAAGACCCTCTATGACGGCCGACCGCTCTACGGCACCGCCGGCGCCACCAGCACCAGCTGGACCACCAACTGGCTGACCAAGAAGTACACCAACTGCATGTACCTCACCAACACCGACGAGGGCAAGTCCTGGAACCTGTCCTTCCAGATGCAGAAGCAGTTCTCCGGCGGGTTCAGCGCCAACGCTTCCTACACCCTGGGCAAGTCCTACGACGTCAACAGCGGCACCAGCTCGGTGGCGTACTCCAACTGGCGCTACAACAACATCCGCGGCAACCCGAACGAGCCGGAAATGACGTTCTCGGCCTTCGACGTCCGCCACAGCATCAAGGTGGCCGTCTCCTACCAGCGTGAGTTCCTGAAGAACGCGGCGACCACGGTCTCCATGTTCCTGACCAGCCGCTCCGGCCGCCCCTTCTCCTACATCTACGCCAGCGACATGAACGGCGACGGCGCTGCCAACGACCTGATCTACGTCCCGCGCGACCAGAACGACATCATCCTGACCACCAACAACTGGGACGCCCTCAACGCCTACATCAACGGCGACCCGGCCCTGAGCCAGCACCGCGGGGAGATCGTGGCGCGCAACAGCGCCCGCGAGCCCTGGAACCACAGCGTCGACGTCCGCTTCATGCAGGACATCCCGCTCCCGTGGCTGAAGGGACACAAGATCGAGTTCTCGATGGACATCATGAACTTCCTCAACATGCTGAACAAGGACTGGGGTGTCTATCGCTACGTGAACTTCGACAACTCGCTGCTCACGTTCCGCGGCCTCGACGCCGCCACCAGCCGGCCGAAGCTGGCGTACTCGCCCGGTCAGCGTTACGTCATCAACGACCTGCTGTCCCGCTGGCAGATCCAGTTCGGGATCCGTTACTCCTTCTGATCCCCCCGGGGATTTCCGAAACCCATCCCCCCCCGCCTCCGGGGGGGGATTTTTTTTTACCCACGCCCAAGGGTTTTAGGCTGTAGGCTGTAGGCTGTAGGTCCGGAGGTTGTCTCATCGGTATCGGTATCGGTATCGGTATCGCAATCGCAGTCGCAATCGCAGTCGTAATCGCAATCGCAATCGCAACCGCAGTCGCAATCGCAATCGCTGTCGCAATCGCAGCCGCAATCGCTTTCGCAGCCGTGAACGCGGTCGCAGACGGGATCGGTGGCCTCCTCGGCGACGGCGGCCCGCAGCCCTCGATCTCCTCCCTTCCTTGCGGAGTGCGGCGCGCAGGCTGCCGGAGCGCCGCTTTGACCGCGCCGCGCAGGCCGCCGGAGCGGCGCGACCCCACGGCAACCCGCGTGTCTTCCGGCAAATGAGACCCGGGCGCACAGGCACCCGGCGGAGGGTGCCGAGCTTTCAGCCGGCATGAGGGCGCCGTGATGAAGCCGGGGCGCGAAGGGACAAGGGGACCAAAGGGACCAAAGGGACAGGCGGCGCTGACGGGGCATGTCCCACAGGCAGGCGTTATATCGGTCTTCCTTTGCGCTCTTGGCGCCTTTGCGAGATCAAGATCCGCGTCGGCTCTCGCCAAGACGCAAAGTTCGCCAAGGAAACAGGTCGCCGGGGAGGCGGCCAAGCGGTGCGAAAGCGAGCCTTCACCGGTCGCCCCGCGTCCGGAAGAAAGCTTCCGGAAGATCTCTCACGAAGGCACGGAGGCACAGAGAAGAAGCGTCTCCGGTTAAGCTCAACAGGCCAAACGCACCCGGAAAGGGAGCGGGGAAGGAGGGTTCCTCCCGGGCCGAACTATCCCCGGCGGATTCGGGATCGGCGCCGAAGGGGCTTTAGCTTGAATCCCCTCGAAGCAGTGTATATGCAGCACGCGCGAGATCCCAGGTCCCCGTTTGGCTCCCGCAGCCTTCGGGGCGGGTTTTTCCCGGTCGCGGCCATGATCACCGTTTGTCAAGGCCAAAACCAACCCTTGAACTATCGCCATCGATATCGGTATCGCAATCGCCATCGCAATCGCCATCGCGGTCGCCATCGCGGTCGCCATCGCAATCGCGGTCGCTGTCATCAACTGCCGTGGGGGTGGTGCAGCGATGGCGATGGCCATTGTGATACCGATGGCGATTGCGATACCGATACCGATACCGACAACGGTGGGGGAAACCGATTGGGGGCGGAGAAAGGAGCTTGACACCCGGGGTATTCGATGATAAGAAATCCTTTCGCTGCAACGCGGAGGGCGACGATCCCGGGACGATGATGGAGAGCGGATGTACCTGATGTCGGGGGCGACCGAGGCCTTGAGCCTCAACTATTCCGTGGTGGTGGTGGTGGTGCTTTTCGTGGCCTACCATCTCCTGCTGAAAGGAATGTTCTACAAGCCCTTCTTCCGTACCCTCAAGCAACGGGAAACGGAGACCGAGGGGAAACTGCACGCCGCCGTCGCCGCCGACCACCGCCGGAAGGAAATCGCCGGCGAACTGGAGGCCGCCCTTCGCGCCGCCCGCCAGGAAGCGGCCGCCGCAGTGGACCGCGCCCGGCTCGAGGCCGCCCGCGACCAGGGAGAACGGCTCGACGCCCTCCAGGAGGAATTGCGCGTGCAGGTCGAGACCGCCCGGAAGGACATCGCGGAGCAGGCGGCCCTGTCGCGGAAGCGCCTGCAGGACGACATCGAGCGTTTCGGCCGGATGGCCGCGGAGCGGATTCTCGCGCGGGAGCTGCAGTCATGAGCGCGGTCCGTCTTCCCCGGTCCCGGTGGCTCCTCCTCGGTGGGCTTCTTTTCGCCATGGCCTCGCCCTGCGCCGCTTCCGGCGGCATCACGAGTTCCTTCAGCGAAGGGTGGCTCCTGGCCGGCAAGATCTTCAACGCCGTCGTCCTCTTCGGCGGCCTCTTCCTCCTCCTTCGAAAACCCCTGAAGAATTTCTTCGTCCACCGGACCGCGGAGATCCGCAAGAAGCTGGAGGACGCGGAGAAGGCGCGGGCCGAGGCCGAGGCGAAGCTGGCCGAAGCCCAGGCGCGCCTGGCCGCCCTGGAGGCCGAGATCGGCCGGGTCCGTGAGCAGGCGGAGCGGGACGCGGCCGCCGCGCAGGACCGCATCGCCCGGCACACGGAGGAGGAGATGGAACGTTTCCGCGCCCGCGCCCGTATCGAGATCGAGTCCCAGACGAAGGAAGCCCTGGACGGGCTGCGGGCCTTCGCCGCCGAGCAGTCCGCCGAGGCCGCCCGCCGGCTCCTGCGCGCCGAGATCCGCCCGGAGGACGACGCGGCCCTCTTCGAGCGCTTCCTCCAGGGCCTCGGAGAACAGCGATGATCCGGCGATCGACCCTCCTTCGCTACGCCCGTTCGCTGGCCGAGGTGGCCTTCGCGGACGGCGCCGCACCGCAGGTTACGGCCGCCTACGCGCAGCTGGGCGCGATCGCCGCGGAAGTCCCCGATTTCCTCCCCATCCTGAAAAACCCCGTGATCCCGTCCCGGAACAAGCTGGAGATCCTCGCGGCGCTCGGGAAGGCCTTCGGGTGGCACCCCTACTTCAACGACTACCTCAAGGTCCTGGCGGCGAACCACCGGCTGGCCCACGTGATGGACATCCACCCCCTCTTCGGGGAGGAGATGGACCGTCTGGACCGGGTGGTCAAGGCCCGGGCCTGGACCGCCCGCCCGCTGGCGCCGGAAGCGGTGGCACGGCTCTCCGAAACCCTGGGCCGGGTCCTCTCCCGGCGGGTCCAGGTGAGCGCCGCGGTGGACGCGTCGCTGATCGGGGGGTTGCGGGTGGAGGTGGCCGGGACCGTCTACGACGGGTCGGTGAAGCGCCAGGTGGAGCGGCTCGCCGAGCGCCTGGCCGGGACGTCGTGAGCCCTCCCCGGCCATGGGCGGTCGACGGTCGTCAGCAGTCGGAAACAAGGAGTAAGCATGGATATCCGAGCCGATGAAATCACTCGCCTGATCAAGGAGCAGATCAAGGGGTTCGAAGCCGAGGTGGACGTAGCCGAGGTGGGCAGCGTGATCACCGTCGGCGACGGCATCGCCCGCATCCACGGCCTGGAGCGCGCCATGCTCGGCGAACTGCTGGAATTCCCCCACGGCGTCATGGGCATGGCCCTCAACCTGGAGGAGGACAACGTCGGCGCGGTGCTCCTCGGCGAGTTTTTCGAGATCCGGGAAGGGGACGTCGTCAAGCGCACCCGCCGCATCGCCCAGGTCCCCGTGGGACAGGCCCTGGTGGGCCGGGTGGTGAACGCGCTGGGCCAGCCCATCGACGGCAAGGGGCCCATCGTCACCGACCAGTACTACCCCCTGGAGCGCCTCGCCCCGGGCGTCACCGACCGCATGCCGGTGAAGGAGCCCCTGCAGACCGGCATCAAGGCCATCGACTCCATGATACCCATCGGACGGGGCCAGCGCGAGCTGATCATCGGCGACCGGCAGACGGGGAAGACGGCCGTCGCCGTGGACACCATCATCAACCAGAAGGACACGGACGTCGTCGGCATCTACGTGGCCGTCGGGCAGAAACAGTCCACGGTGGCGAGAGTGGTGGACACCCTCCGGCGCTACGGCGTCATGGACAAGTCCATCGTGGTGGTGGCCGCCGCCTCCGACCCCGCCCCCATGCAGTACCTGGCGCCCTACACCGGGTGCGCCATGGGCGAGTACTTCCGCGACCATCAGGGCCACGCCCTGGTGATCTACGACGACCTCTCCAAGCACGCCGCCGCGTACCGCGAGATCTCGCTCCTCCTCCGCCGCCCCCCCGGCCGCGAGGCCTACCCGGGCGACGTCTTCTACCTCCACTCGCGCCTCCTGGAGCGGGCGGCGAAGCTCAACGAGGAACTGGGGGCCGGCTCCCTGACGGCCCTCCCCATCATCGAGACCCTGGCAGGGGACATCTCGGCCTACATCCCCACCAACGTCATCTCCATCACCGACGGCCAGATCTTCCTGGAGACGGACCTGTTCTACAGCGGCGTCCGCCCCGCCATCAACCCGGGGATCTCCGTGTCCCGCGTGGGGGGCAGCGCCCAGGTGAAGGCCATGAAGCAGGTGGCGGGGAGCCTTCGCCTCAACCTGGCCCAATTCCGCGAGCTCCAGGCCTTTGCCCAGTTCGGCAGCGACCTGGACAAGGCCACGGTGGCCCAGCTGGAGCGGGGCAAGCGCCTGACGGAGATCCTCAAGCAGGACCAGTACCAACCCCTGCCCACCGAACAGCAGATCATCCTGATCTTCGTGGCCACCAACGGGTACCTGGACGACATCCCGGTCCCCCTCTGCCGGGTGTTCGAGAAGGAGTTCTTCGCCCACCTCCAGGCGCGGGAGGCTTCCCTCCTCGCGGAGCTGGCGGAGAAGAAGGTGATGAGCGACGAACTCCGCCAGCGTCTCACGGACGTCACCGGCGCCTTCAAGACCGTCTTCGCCGAGCAGAACGCCGCGGCGATCCAGGCCTGAGGGCCCGGGCGCCCCACAGGCCCGCAGGAAGGGAATTCCGATGGCCAATCTCCTCGACATCCGGCGGCGGATCAAGAGCGTCAAGAACACCCAGCAGATCACCCGCGCCATGAAGTTCGTGGCCACCGCCAAGCTCCAGAAGGCCCAGGCGAGGGTCTTCGCCGCCCGGCCCTACGCCCGGCACATGCTGACCGTGGTCAACCGTCTGACCCGGAGGATGGAGGACCTCTCCCACCCCCTGATGCGCGACACCGGCGACAGCAAGATTCTCCTCGTGGTGGTGACGGGGGACAAGGGGCTCTGCGGCGCCTTCAACGCCAACATCTTGCGGGCGTCCCACGCCTTCATGGCGGAGCGCCCCGACGTCGCCTTCGCCCTGGACACCGTGGGCAAGAAGGGCTACGAGCACTTCAAGCGCCGCCGTTACGAGCTGGAGGCCTGGTACGTCGACGAACTGGCCCGCGTGGACCTGGGGCTGGCCCACCGCGTGGCCGAGCCGGTCCTGGAGAGTTTCATCCGCGGGGAGTACGACAGGGTCTTCCTCATTTACAACGAGTTCAAGTCGGTCATCCAGCAGCGGATCGTGGTGGAGCAGCTCCTGCCCATCGCCGAGCTGGAACTCGGGGAGGAGGGGGAGGAGCCGGTCGGGGTGGACTACCTCTACGACCAGCCCCGGGGGGAGATCTGCGAGGATGTTTTCTCCCGCCACGCCCTCGTTCAGATCTACCACGCCCTGCTGGAGTCCACCGCCGCCGAGCAGGGGGCCCGGATGGCCGCCATGGAGTCGGCCACCAAGAATGCCGGCGAGATGATCGACCGGCTGGTGATGTTCCGCAACCGGGTCCGCCAGGCGGCCATCACCAAGGAGATCATCGAGATCGTCAGCGGCGCCAACGCACTGTAAGGAGAATAACAGTGGAGCACATGACCTATGATGAACTCGTTGGTCTGGCAGACAAAATAGTATTCTTTTTGATCGATAACAACGATGAAGTTAAAAAGAACTCAAATTGAAGATCATTTAGCTGACAGTAAGAGATTCTACTGGATTAGTATTGAGGATTTTATCTTACGAGAAGATTAACATGAAAAGGGTGAAGGTCAGCGCGATCAAGGAGCAGATATTCCAACTGTTGCAACAGGTGGAACGAGGAGAAGAAGTGTACATCACTGGGGAGGACGAGATCACCGTCGTGGCCAAGATCATTCCCCCGATCGAAAAGGAAGCGCCGCGGGCTGTTTTCGGCTTTGCTAAGGGGAAAATCAGTATAGCCGATGATTTTGACGCCCCGCTGGAAGACTTTGCGGACTATACAAAATGAAGGTTTTAATTGACACCCATGCCGCACTTTGGTTCGCAGAGGGCTCACCAAGGCTCAGCGGAGAGGCCCGATCCATTCTAGAAAACAACAGGCATGAACTCCTTTTCAGTGTGGCGAGTCTCTGGGAAATGGCCATCAAGTTCAGTTTAAATAAGTTGTTGTTTCAGGGATCGTTCGACAATCTGCTTCAACTCCTCCTGGACAGATTGAGATTGAATGTCCTCCCCATAAGCGTTGAACATACGATAGCAACTTCCAGTCTACCTTTTCATCATCGTGACCCGTTTGACCGGATGCTTGCGGCACAGGTTCTTTTTGAGCGAATCCCCCTCCTCAGCGCCGACGCGTCGTTTGACGCCTATGGTGTTGAGCGGCTCTGGTGATTCAAAGCGGCTTTGATTTAGAAGACTCAAGGAGCGCACATGGTTGAAGGAAAAGTGATCCAGATCATCGGGCCGGTGGTGGACTGCCTCTTCGACGAGGACAAGATCCCCGCCATCTACAATGCCGTCCGCATCGTGGACGACGGCTCCTTCAGCGGGGCCCGGATCGACGTCACCGCCGAGGTCCAGCAGCACCTCGGCGAGGGGCGCGTCCGGACGGTGGCCCTGGAGCCCACCGAGGGGATGGTTCGCGGGATGACGGCGATCGACACCGGCGCCGCCATCAGCATCCCCGTGGGGCGAAACACCCTGGGGCGCGTGATGAACCTCCTCGGCAAGCCGGTGGACAAGGGGCCCGAGATCGTCTCCGACACCCGTTACCCCATCCACCGCCCCGCCCCCTCCTTCACCGACCAGAGCGTGGCCACGGAGATGCTCGAAACGGGCATCAAGGTCATCGACCTCATCGAGCCCTTCCCCAAGGGCGGAAAGATCGGCCTCTTCGGGGGCGCCGGCGTGGGCAAGACCGTCATCATCATGGAGCTGATCCACCGCATCGCCAAGGAGCACGGCGGCTTCTCCGTCTTCGCCGGCGTGGGCGAACGCACCCGCGAGGGGAACGACCTGTGGCTGGAGATGAAGGAGTCGGGTGTCATCGAGAAGGCGGCCCTGGTGTACGGCCAGATGACCGAGCCGCCGGGCGCGCGGTTGCGCGTGGCCCTGACCGGCCTCACCGTGGCCGAGTTCTTCCGGGACGAGGAAGGCCAGGACGTGCTCCTCTTCATCGACAACATCTACCGCTTCACCCAGGCGGGGTCCGAGGTGTCGGCCCTCCTCGGCCGCATGCCTTCCGCCGTGGGCTACCAGCCCAACCTGGCCACGGAGATGGGCGAACTGCAGGAGCGGATCACCACCACGTCCAAGGGCTCCATCACCTCCATCCAGGCCATCTACGTCCCGGCCGACGACTACACCGACCCGGCGCCGGCCACCACCTTCACCCACCTGGACGCCACCACCAACCTGGAGCGCTCCATCGTGGAAATGGGGATCTACCCCGCGGTGGACCCGCTGGCGTCCACCTCCCGAATCCTCACCCCCCACGTGGTGGGCGAGGAGCACTACGCCGTCGCCCGGCGCGTCCAGACCATCCTCCAGCGCTACAAGGACCTCCAGGACATCATCGCCATCCTGGGCATCGACGAGCTCTCCGACGACGACAAGCTGGTGGTGGGGCGGGCCCGGAAGATCCAGAAGTTCCTGTCCCAGCCCTTCTTCGTGGCCGAGCAGTTCTCGGGCTACAAGGGGAACTACGTGCCCGTGAAGGAGACGGTCCGCGGGTTCCGGGAGATCTGCGACGGCCTTCACGACGACGTCCCCGAACAGGCCTTCTACATGGCCGGCGGGATCGAGGAGGTCGTGGAGCGGGCCCGGAAGATGGCCCAGGAGAGCTGAGGAAAGGCGGAACGGATGGCCGAGAAAACGACCCTTCACCTGGACATCGTCACCCCCGACAAGAACCTGTACTCCGGGCGGGTGGCCCGGGTCAGCATCCCGACCGTCGACGGCGAGATCGGGGTGCTGCCGGGGCACGCCGACCTCATGGCGCGGCTCGGCTGCGGCGTCCTGACGCTGACGGACACCGACGGCAACGAGCGGCGCTTCTTCTGCCGGGACGGTTTCGTGGAGGTGAAGGGGGAGGACACGTCCGTCCTGGCCGACGTGGCGGAGAGCGAGGGGGAGATCGACACCGGGCGGGCGGAGCGCGCGAAGCTCAGGGCCGAACAGCGGCTCGGCTCCGGCGCCCCCGACATCGATTACTCCCGGGCCGCCGCCAGCCTCTACCGGGCGCTTCAGCGCCTGGGCGCGACCCGTCCCCGCTGAGCGGCCCGCAGCGCATCACAAGGAGATGTTGGCATGCAAGCGCGGTTTTTCAACGAGTTTCACCGGACCGAGGCCGTGGCCAATGTCACCGACGGCTGGCTGAAGTCCTACCAGATCGTCCGGATCCGGGGGTTGCTCTGCCCGACTCCCGCCTGCTCCTGCGGGGAGGACGCCCTTTCCCAGAACGGCCCCACGGAGTGGGCCGTCCGGGGCTACGGCGTGGACGCCTCCGGCCGCGAGATCGTCCGCGTGGAAAGGACCTGACCCCCCGCTCGGACTCTTCCGAAACAACAAAAACGGACGGTCTCGGCCTCGCGCAAAGCCGCGAAGCCGCCAGGCCTCGCAAAGCGAGGGCTTGAAACAGACTTCTCTTGAGTGGCTTTGTGTCGCTGCAGTCCTGATTTCCGGAACACCCGTCAGGAGTTGAAGCCCTGTTCTCTTGCCTGCGGCGTCAAGTGTATTCTGAAGAGATTGTTCTATCGACCGAGAATGCGGGACGTTTGCTTTTTCAGCGCCTTGTTACTCTGGTGGAAGAGGCGTCCGTATTCGGGGTTGGCAAAGGAAAAATCCAGTCTGTCACTGTCGAAGACAATCTGATTTCCTCACCGCGATCCCGTCGCCCGAACGGCTGATCCCGGATTGAAGGCCGCGGGGCCTCGCTCATCCGCCCCGCCCGGTTGCAGGCCCGGTCTTCCGGCGTGAACCGGAAGGCAGCCCGCCACCGGGCGTCCCGGCCCGTCATCGGGTTTTCGGCCCGTACCGGCCGCCCGGAGCCCCCGGGCGGGGCGGGGCGTCGGGCTGCTCCATGGCGACGGTCTTGATCCCGGAGACCTCGAAGCGCTTGCGGCAGCGGGGGTTGGAGCACATCACCCGGTCGTCCAGGAGGACCATGTAGGTCTGGGCCTTGCCGAACTTGGCCCGGTCGCGCTCGTCGGCGCCCGGGGGCAGGCGGTCCTTCTTCCGCCGCACCAGCCACTGGAGGCCGTAATCCGCCTGCGTCCGGCAGTGCGGGCAGTTCAGCACGGCCGTTTTCGTCGTCCGGGACTCGGTGTAGAAAGCTCGTTCGTCCATCATTCCCCCTTGCGAGCGGTTCTCATCCTACTCACCCCGACACCCGGGCGCAAGCAAAAACCGGGCCCGGTCGTTTCCCGTTTCCCTGCCGGGGAGGAACCGGTATAATACTTTTTTTCGTCGAGGGACCCGAACACGGCCGCAAAGGAGAAAGCGATGGATCTGCACTCGCTGGTGGAAACGGTGAATGGATGGGTGTGGGGGACCCCCCTGATCGTTCTCTGCCTGGGCACGGGCATCTACTTCTCCTTCCGGACGCGCTTCCTCCAGGTCCGGCACCTCGGCGAGATGGTCCACCAGCTCTGGCACGGGAAGGCCTCCGCCGCCGGCATCTCGTCGTTCCAGGGATTCGCCATGGCCCTGGGGGGACGCGTGGGGGTCGGGAACATCGCGGGCGTGGCCACGGCCATCGCCATGGGGGGGCCGGGAGCGCTCTTCTGGATGTGGGCCATCGCCTTCCTGGGCGCGGCCTCGGCCTTCGTCGAGGCCGCCCTGGCCCAGGTCTGGAAGGAGAAGATCGAGGGCGAGTACCGGGGCGGCCCGTCCTACTACATCGAGAAAGGGCTCGGATGGAAGTGGTACGGGTCGATCTTCGCCGTGGCGACGGTGCTCTCCTGCGGGGTCCTGCTCCCCGGCATCCAGGCCAACGCCATCGCCGAGTCCTTCACCAACGCGTTCAACTGGCCCGCCTGGGCGTCCGGCGCCGGGGTCGCGGCCCTCCTCGCCCTGATCATCTTCGGCGGCGTGAAACGGATCGGGCGGGTGGCCGAGCTGGCCGTGCCCTTCATGGCCGTCGGCTACGTCATCATGTCCCTGGCCATCGTGGCCGTCAACATCGGCAAGCTCCCCGCCGTCCTCAGCCTGATCTTCTCCTCCGCCTTCGGCGGCCACGCCGTCTTCGGAGGGGTTGTCGGGTCCGCCATCGCCTGGGGGGTCAAGCGGGGCATCTTTTCCAACGAGGCGGGCCAGGGGACCGGCCCCCAGGCCGCCGCGGCGGCGGAGGTGGAGCACCCGGCGCAGCAGGGGCTCGTCCAGGCCTTCTCGGTTTACGTGGACACCCTCCTGGTCTGCTCCGCCACGGGCTTCATGATCCTCATGACCGGCCAGTTCAACACCGCGGACGGCCGCGGCGGTTTCCTGGTGCAGAACATCCCCGGCGTGCCGCACGGCCCGGCCTGGACCCAGCGGGCCGTGGACACGCTCTTCCCCGGGTTCGGCGGCGAGTTCGTCTCCGTCGCCCTCTTCTTCTTCGCCTTCACCACCCTCATGGCCTACGCCTACTACGCGGAGACCAACGTCGCCTACCTGCTCAAGGGCCGGGCCCGCCACTCGGGAATCATCCTTGTCCGCGCCGTTCTGCTGGGCGTGACCTACTTCGGCGCCGTCCGGACGGCCAAGCTCATGTGGGGCTTCGGCGACATCGGCGTGGCGCTGATGGCCTGGCTCAACATCGTCGCCATCCTGTTCCTGGCGAAGCCAGGGCTCGCGGTGCTGCGCGACTTCGAGGCGCAGCGGAAGCGCGGCGAGAACCTCAGCTTCCAACCCGGGGCCCTCGGCATCCGCCGCACCTCCTGCTGGGCGCCGGACGGTGAGCCCCCGCTTCCGACCACGAAAAACGCCGACCAATAAAATCTTATCTGCGTATTCTGCGGTTTAGTGTCTTACAGACCACGGAATACGCGGAAAGAGGTCCCGGGGGTGCGGGCGGATTGAATGCAAATGCCGGCGATAGGTCTGTCGGGCGGGGCGGGAAAAAGGCTGTTGCAAACCGGGGGAAACTGAAATATTCTGAAACCGGCCGCCACGGCGGCACACTGAGCGCAGCGGGGCCCGCATGGACCGGAAAGCCCGGGAACTCCTGGATCGCCTGAAGGCGGACGGCCTGACCGCCGAACAGGAGGCCCGCATCCGCGCCGAGCTGGAGGTCTCCCGGGAGTCCCCCGGCCACGACCCGGAGAACGCCCCGCCCGCTCCGCCCACGTTCTACGCCCACACCGACCTCGATGTGCTCCAGGCCCTGCGCCCGCCCGCGGAAAACCCCGTCCTGTGCGTGCAGTCCCTGGACGAACTCCTGGAGCGCGACAAGCAGCGCGAGAAGGACGGTTTCCCCCGAAAGATCCGCGTGGGCCGTCTGATCAAGCCCGGCCGGGGCGGCAAGGACAAGGTGGTGGTCGTCCCCACCACGGTGGAGGAGAAGCTGATCCACGACAACTCCTTCACCACGGCTTCCCGTGAGGGCCAGACCGGCGGGTCCGGCGAGGGGGAGGAAGGGGAGGTCATCGGCGAGCAGCCGGTCCGGCCGGAAGGCGAGGAGGGGCAGGGCGGCGCCGGGCAGGGGCAGGGCGAGTCCCACGAGATGGAGTCCAGCGCCTACGACCTGGGGAAGATCCTGACGGAGAAGTTCGAGCTGCCCAACCTCAAGGACAAGGGGAAGAAGCGCTCGCTCACCCGCTACACCTACGACCTCACCGACCGCCACCGGGGCTTCGGCCAGTTCCTCGACAAGAAGGCCACCCTCAAGGAGGTCCTGCAGACCAACATCCACCTGGGGAACGTCCCGGACCCGGCGGCCATCGACCCCGAGAAGTTCCTGATCTCGCCCAACGACAAGGTCTACCGGATCCTCTCCCGGGAGAAGGACTTCGAGTCCCAGGCCGTGGTGTTTTTCCTGCGGGACTACTCCGGTTCCATGACGGGGAAACCCACGGAACTCGTGGTGACCCAGCACGTGCTGATCTACTCGTGGCTGCTGTTCCAGTACCAGCGGCAGATCGTCTCCCGGTTCATCCTCCACGACACCGACGCGAAGGAAGTCCCCGACTTCCACACCTACTACAACTCCCGGGTGGCCGGCGGGACCCAGGTGTCTTCCGCCTACCGCCTGGTGAACGAGATCGTGGAGAAGGAGAACCTGGAGCGCGACAACAACATCTACGTCTTCCACGGCACCGACGGCGACGACTGGGACAGCAACGGGGCCCTCGCCGTCCCGGAGCTGCGGAAGATGCTCCGCTTCGCCAACCGGGTGGGGATCACGGTCGCCCGCCACGGGGGGGTGAAGGACACCGAGCTCGAAAGTTACGTGAAGCGGTCCAGGCTTCTCGAGGAGCAGCCCCGGCTGCTCCGGATGGACGCCATGCCGGAGGATTCCGACGAGCCCCGCGTCATCGAGGGGATTCGCAAGCTCATCTCCTGACCGATGACCCCGGAAACAGCCTATTTCCCCAAGGGAGGATCGTGTTCGATGACTGACGAAAAGGCCCTCATCGCGAGCGCGACGGTCGCGCTCCGCGACTGCCTGGCGGTCCAGGCGTGCGAGAGCGTGCTGATCCTGACGGACACCGTGTGCCGGCCCATCGGGCGGGCGTTTTTCGAGAGCGCCCTGGGCCTCGGGCTCTACGCCGTCTACGTGGAGATCCCGGTCATGCAGCGCAACGGGCAGGAGCCCAACGATTCCGTGGCCCGCCTGATGCGGGACTTCTCCCTGGTGGTGGCCCCCACCGAAAAGTCGCTGACCCACACCGCCGCCCGGCGGGACGCCTGCGCCGCCGGGGCCCGGGTGGCCACCATGCCCGGGATCCGGGAGGACACCGTGATCCGCTGCCTCGGGGCGGACCACGACGCCATCGCCGCCCGCACGGAGGCGGTGGCGGAAATCCTGGAGAAGGGGGAGGCTGTCCGGGTGACGACGAAAACCGGGACCGACCTGTCCTTCTCCATCCGGGGCGTCCACGCCCACGCGTCCACCGGCCTGGTGCGCAAGTCCGGGACCTTCGGGAACCTCCCCTCCGGCGAAGCCTACCTCCGCCCCCTGGAGGGGACGGCCAACGGCGTGGTGGTCATCGACGGCTCCATGGCCGGCATCGGCGACCTGCAGCCCGCGGGAGAGGTGATCCGGGTGAAGATCCGGGACGGCCTCGCGGTCGAAATCACGGGCGGCCCGTCCGCCGACCGGCTCCGGGAGATGCTGACCGCCGTGGGGCCGGACGCCTTCACCGTGGCCGAGTTCGGCGTCGGCACCAACGACGCCGCCCGGATCATCGGCTGCATCCTGGAGGACGAGAAGGTCATGGGGACCATCCACGTGGCGTTCGGTAACAACGTTTCCATGGGCGGGACCGTGGACGTTCCCATCCACCTGGACGGGATCGTGCGCGACCCGTCGGTGGACGTGGACGGCCGCCCCCTCATGCGGGACGGGGCGCTCCTGCTCGGCGAATAAGTCATTCCCTTTATCCAAAGCAAGAAGGTGCTTGCCATGACCCCAAGACGGATTGTCGCGATCCTCCTGGCCGCTTTGGCGGTGGCCTTTGTGTGGGCGTCGGAAGCCCGGGCGACCCGGATGGTCCTGTTCCAGGAGTTCACCACGGCGGTGGGTTGACCGTACTGCCCGGCGGCCGCGTGCGGCCTGCGGACCCTCAACACCAACCAGGGCGCCGACGTGGCGATCCTCGCCTACCATGCCGGCGACCCCTTCTCCGGCTCCGCCTACGGCGCCCGTTCGGGCCCCTACGGCGTCGCCGGCACCCCCACGGTCGTCGTGGACGGCAGCCTGAAAATCACGGGCGCCGCCAACTGCCCCAGCGCCTACAACGAGTACCTGACCGCCTTCAACAGCCGGAAGAGCGTCCCCGCCCTCGTGGACATCCGGCTGTCCTGGGTGGCGGAAAACACGGTGACGGCGACGGTCGCCAACGTCTCCGGGGACTATGCCTTCGAGGGGGTGTTCTTCTTCGCCCTCGTCGAGAATGCCATCCCCTTCTCCTGGTACAGCGAGGGGACGGTGGACCATGTCTGTCGCGCCCTGCTCCCGAGCAACCTGGGGACGACGGTCAACATCCCCATCGGCGGGTCCGTCACCCTCCAGCAAGCCCTGACCCTCAACCCCTCCTGGGACCGGACCAATCTCCAGGTCGTGGCCTTCGCCGAGAGTTTCGGCCGTGAGACCGAGCAGGCCGCCAAGATCCCCATGCACGGAAGCGGCACCATCACCCTGACCGCGCCGGCGGCCGGCGAGCCGGCGGTGGAGGACTTCGACCTGGACATCCAGTGGAACACCGCGAACTACTCCGGCACGGTTTCCATCTTCTACTCCACGGACAACGGCGCCACCTGGATCGCCGTGGCCGAGAACATCGCCAATTCCGGGGTCTACCCCTGGGTCGTGCCGGGCGCCTTCGCCCCCGCGTGCCGGTTGAAGGTCTGCCACCCCAGCGGGTGGCCCGCCGCCGTGAGCGCCCCCTTCCCCCTCTGCCGCTGGGGCGACCTGGACGGGGACGAGGAACTGACCGCCGCCGACACCCTGCTCCTCGAGCGTATCCTTCGGCAGGACGAGCCGGACGATCCCGACGCGGACCTCAACGGCGACGGCCGTATCAACATCCTGGACCTGGTCCTCCTGCAGGTGGAGATCCTGGAAGGGTACGGGGAATAGGCTGTAGGCTGTAGGCTGCAGGTTCGGAGGGGTCAGCGCCGGTAAGCGTCTCGGGGCCGTAAAGGGTTCCGGAATCGTTATCGCAGTCGGCGCGGGCAGTCGGTATGGGCGTCCCCTCCGACCCGCAACCCGCGGCCTGTCACTTTCCGCCTGTCCTGGGGAGTGCGGCGCGCAGGCTTCCGGAGCGCCGCTTTGACCGCGCCGCGCAGGCCGCCGAAGCGGCGCGGCCCCATCACCAGCCCATCGCAACCCCGAGCGCTTCCCGGAAAGGGTTTTCTTTGCGAGCGTTGCTCCTTGGCGAGATCAAGATTCGGACCGGCTCTGGCCAGGCGCAAAGCCCGCTATAGAAGACGGCCCTGGCCGGAAAACCCGCCTTCCCCGCACCCTTTCAGGGTGCGTTTTCTTCCTCCGCTGCCGCGTTCCGGGGGCGGCGACGCGGGCGCTCCGGACGAGAGGCTCGCTACACGTTCGAGGCCGGCGCCCGCGCCTTGCCCCCGGCTGGGACGCCCCCTCCCCTTCGGGGAGGGCAGGTCCCTCGAAGCGCCGTTTCCGGTTGAGTTCCGCGAGTGTCCGATGCCGATCGAAGCTCTCGAACGTCTGATCCCGGTTGGGCGGCTCGAACGTCCGCTCCCGACCGGGGCCCTCGAACGTCCGATCCTGATTTGATTTGTGCCCCCCCCGCCCCTATTCCCCGCAGGGGAAAGGCGTTTCAGCCCGGGGCAAGCCGCGGACGCCGGCGAACCCAAGCAGAGCGCGACGACGTGTCGAGCGTCCGCGGCGCCGCCCCGGGGATCCGTGCGCCAAAACCTTTCCGAACCCGCCCCGAAGGCGGCGGGGGCACGGCATTGTTCCGATGCACGACGGGACCGAAATAACCGTAAAACCGTTTTGACGTGCGTCCATTTGCAGGGAAATCCCCGTCGGGACGGCGCGTACGAACGGGCGGGGCGGGATCCGCGCCGGGACGGCACGTACGAACGGGTTTCCCCGCGACGGCGATTGCGATACCGATACCGATACCGATGGGAACCCCTCCGGACCTACAGCCTACAGCCTACAGCCTACAGCCTATAACCTCTCACTTCCAGTTCCCCATCAGGATGAAGGACGCCCAGTAGTACGGGTGGGCGCAGGGGGCGCTTTTCGGGGGCACGAAGCGGCGGGAACCGACCTTGCTCCCCTCGTCCGGTGCGTCCCCGCGCCCGCTCCCGGGGAGATGGACCGTGGCTTTCCCCCGGAGCAGGGCCAGTTGGGCTTCCCGGAGCGCGTCGGAGCGGGCGGCGCCCCGCCGGGCCCAGGCCCGGTAGAAACGCTGCATCAGGGCGCGGGTGCTGTCGTCGGTCACGGGCCAGAGCGTGGCGATCACGGACCGGGCCCCCTGCCGCTGCGCCATGACGCCGAACCCCTCGACCTCGTCCCCCATGGCCCCCATTCCTCCCACGCCCGTCTGGCAGGCGGAGAGCGTCAGCAGGTCCAGGCCCCGGAACAGCGGCTCTCCCGCTCGCATGGCCTCCAGGCTAAGACGGGTGCCGTCCCCCAGCAACAGAAAGGATTCCCGCTCGCCCTCGGGGCTGAACTGGAAGTGACTGGCCAGGTGAAGCACGGAGCATCCGGTCCCCAGGCCCTCCCGAAGCCTCGCCTCGGTGAAGTCGCCGTCCAGGAGTACCCGGCCGGGGAGGGCGCCGTCCGGGCCGTTCTCCTGCCGGACCACGCAACGCAACTCGGCCGGTACCCCTTCCAGGGCCGGGAAATCCCCGATCGCCTTCGAGACCCCCGCCGCCAGGGCCTGCCGGGGCCCGTGGGAAGGGTTCGCACGGAGCCGGGCGGCGGGCGTGAAGACGGAGACAGGCAACTCCTCCACCAGGTAGTGCGTCCCGCTCCAGAGCGCGCCGGGGGGAACGTAGCGGAGGACCCCGTCCAGTGACCAGAGAATCCGGTGAACCTTTTTCTCCTGCCGCCAGCTTTTCAGGGGCGCCACCAGGGCGTCGTAGAGTTTCTTCCCGGTGGGGCGGGGGTCCGAGCCCGGAGACTGGAGCCGGCGGTGAAACGCTTCGAGGGTGGACTTCAGGCTTTCAACGGGAAGCTCCACCTCCCAGAACCGGAGGTCGCCGGGGGTCAGCCCCACGAGCCAGGCCCGGTCCGGGGCCAGGAGGGTGTACACCACGGCCGTGCCCCGTCCCAGTGCGTGCAGATCCTTCCAGAGTTCCCTCACGGAGGACGGGACCAAGGGGGCTTCCCGGGGCCCCTCCGTCTCCATCTCGGCCCCGGTGGCGTCCAGGCCCCTTTCCCAGGCTTTCCGGGTATTTTCATAAGCGGCGGCGAGTTCGGCCAGGCGGGTTTCCTCCCCCGATGTTCGCCGCTGGCGAAACTGAAGGACCGTGAGGTCGCCCCCGACCCGGGCTGCCTCCCCGAGGGCCTCCTGGAGCCGTCGGTCCATCCTCTGCTCCAGCGGTGTGAAATCGGCGGTGAGAACGGCTCCACCCGCGAAATCCGCCCCCTGGGTGAAATCGAAATACTCCTGTTCCTTCAGGAGGGACAGGACTTGGTGGGCCTCGGCGGGCCGCTTCAGACGCAGCAGGCTGGAGGCGAGGTTGCGGTAGGCGGACTGGACGGTCTCGAGGTAGGACCGGCGGATTTCCGGGCCCAGCCGCCGGAGGTCCCCCCGGACTTCCTGGCACAGGCGGATCGACTGTTTGCCCAGTAAAACCGCGAGGTAACGGAAACCCCGGTCCTCGGCCACCTTCATCAGGAAACTGAGCGTGGCGGCCTGGCTCGTCCGGTCACCAACCTCCCGAAGGATCGGCAGGCTCCGGCGAAAGCACGCCTCGGCCCGGTCACGCCGGCCCAGCTTGAAGCAGGCGGCGCCGAGGTTGTTCAACATCAATCCTTCCCCGTTGCGGTCCCCCACCGCCCGTTTGAGCTCGATGGCCCGGTCGAAGCACTCCAGCGCCGGGTCCCCGTCGCCGAGGATGAAGCGGATGGTGCCGATGCCGCCCAGGACAGCCGCCTCGCTGCGCCGGTCGCCGACGTTCCGGAGAAGGGGAAGGGCCCGCTCGAAGTGCTCCATCGCTCGGGCGTTCTCCCCGATTCTCTGGAGGGCCGCCCCGATGTTGAGCAGGGCGATGCCCTCGCCCCGCGGGTCCTTCTGCTCACGGGCGACGGCCAGGGCCTTCTCGTAGAGATCGATCGCCTTCGCCAGCTGGCCGAGGCTCTGGTACACCTGGCCGAGGTTGTGCACCGTCACCGCCTCGTTGCGCCGGTCGGGGATCGCGCGCAGCAGGGGGAGGGCCTTCTCGAAGTACTCCACCGCCCGGGCCTTCCGGCCGAGGTCGTCGTAGACCACGCCCAGGTTCTGAAGCGTCACGGCCTCGGTCCGCCGGTCCCCCACTTCCCTGAGGATGGGGAGCGCTTTCTCGTAGAACTCCACGGCGCGGTCTTTCTGCCCCAGGTCGGCGTAGACCAGGCCGATGTTGTTCAGGGTGTAAGCTTCTCCCCGCCGGTCCTTCGCTTCCCGGCGGAGGGGGAGGGCATTTTCGTAGCACTCCAGTGCCCGGGCCTTCTGGCCGAGATCGTCGTAGAGCGACCCCATCCGGCTCAGGGTGATGGCCTCGCCCCGGACGTCGCACACCTGGCGCCGGAGGGCGAGGGATTGTTCGCAACAGGCCAGCGCCCGGGTCTTTTCGCCAAGGTCGTCCAGAATGCCGGCGAGGTTGTTGAGCGTGACGGCCTCGCCCTGCCGGTCGCCGAACGTGCGCTGCAGGGCGAGGACTTTCTCGTAGCACTCCAGCGCCCGGCTCGGTTGTCCGAGGCCGCAGCAGGCCGAGCCGATTCCCGCCAGGGCATCCGCCTCGCCGCGGGCGTCCCCCGCCTCGCGGAACAGGGGAAGGGCGGCCTCGCTGAGTTCGATGGCGGCCTGGAACCGATCGGCCCGGTATTGGGTGGCGCTCAGGCGGTACAGGGTCTCGGCCTGGGCGTGCCGGTCCCCGGTTTCGCGCTGGAGGGCGAGCGCCTTTTCGTATCGCTCCAGCGCGGCAGCGAGGTCGTTCGCGGCCAGGGACGCGTCTCCGAGCCCCTGGAGGGCCAGGGCCCGCCCCGGGAGATCGCCCCGGGCGGTGAAGACATCCAGTGCCTGCCGCAGGGTGGAATCGCCGGCCGAGGGGTCGCCGGAATCCAGGAGGGCGTTCCCGAGCCCCACGAGCGCCTGCCCCTCCGCGGCCCGGTCGGATGCCTTCCGGGCCATTTCCAGGGCCCGCTCGTACGCAGCCCGGGCCTCCGCGAACCGGCCCTTTGCGGCGAGGTCCTTCCCGGCCGCCAGGGCTTCCGCGGGGGTGCCGGACGGCGGGGACGAACTGGAAGGCGGCTCACCCGGGCAAAAACCCGCCAACAGGAGGATGATCAGACCGGCGGGCCGGCAGCGGGCCGGCATCCCGCGGGTTGGCGGCGGCCGGTCGTCTCGGGGCGGGTTCGTGTTCATGGGGGTCTCCCGGTCCCGCGACGTCGGCGGGCGAGCCGGCGGGCCGGAAGGGGGCCGCCATGTGCCCGGGCCGATCCACGGGGTATCGGAATCGACAATAGTCGGAATCGGGCCGGGTGTCAAGCCTCGGGGGGGGTGGCTTTCCGGCTGCAGTTCCCTGGACGCTCCGCGTGCCCTTCGGAAGAGCAAACCCAGGGTGAATCGGGAAAGACCTTCCGGAAGGTCTCTCACCGGGGCACGGAGGCACGGAGAAGAGGCGTCTCCGGTTACGGCCTGCAGGCCCATCGCCGTCCCCTTTTCCCCGTCTCCCGACGACTGCCTGCGGACGGCTGTTCACTGACGACTGCCTGCGGACGGTTGTCTCCCAACGGCTGTATGCCCCTCCCGTCTCTCCCTCCTGCATTCTGAATTCTGGATTCTGAATTCTGGATTCTTCTTTCGTGTCTTCCGTGTCTTTCGAGGTTCCTTTTCCGTTTGCCCGGCCCCTTCAATGCTCATGCCGGAGGGCTTCCACCGGGTCCATGACCGCCGCCTTCCAGGCGGGGTAGAGGCCGAAGAACATCCCGATGGCGCTGGAGAGGGCGACGCCGAAGACCGCCACCCAGAGGCGGACCGAGGTTTCCATCCCCGCCGCCCGGCCGAGGGCGGTTGCGGCCAGGAACCCGGACCCGACGCCGAGGGCGCCCCCCGCCATGCAGAGGGTGACGGACTCGGTGAGGAACTGCAGGAGGATGTCCTTGCGCGAGGCACCCATGGCGCGCCGGATCCCGATCTCCACGGTGCGCTCGGTGACCGAGACCAGCATGATGTTCATGATGACGATGCCGCCCACCAGCGCCGCCACGGCGGTCAGCATCAGGAAGACGAGGAAGAAGTTGTCGGTGATGGTGTGGAAGAGGTCGATGGTGGTGTCGGAGGTGAGGAAGGTGAAGTCGTCCTCCATGGCGTAGCGGCGGCCCCGTGCCGCCCGGAGGACGATGCGGGCCTCGTCCATGGCTTTTTCGAAGCGCGGGGGGTCGTCCGCCTGGACGAAGACCTCCAGGCTCCGCCGGCTCCCGAACTGCTTGAACCAGGCGGTGACGGGGACAACGGCGAAGTTGTCCTGGCTCATCCCGAAGATGTTCCCCAGGGGTTTGCAGACGCCCAGAACCGTGTAGGGGACGTGGTTGATCTTGAGTTCCTTCCCCAGGGGGTCCACGCCGGGGAAGAGCTTGGTCCGGATCTCGTCGCCGATGACGCAGACCCGCCGGGAGTAGCGCTGCTCCTCCTCGGAAAACCACCGGCCGTCGGCCACCTCGCGGATCCCGATGTCCACCATGTTGGCGGTGGCGCCGTCCACCTGGCACTCGTCCACGGCGTTCTCCCCGCTCCGGAGCGAGGCGCCGGCGCCGACCTGGGCCCCGATCCGCCGGGCGCTCCCCACCCGCGCCCGGAGGGCCAGGAAGTGGTCCCAGGTGATGTCCTTGCGGCGCATGGAGCGGACGAAGGCGTCGATTCCCTTGGAGATGTCCTCGAGCTTGGTGACCTGGAAGACGTTGGTGCCCAGGTTGGCGATCCGGGTGGCGACGTAGTCGTTGGCCGCCTGGATGACGGTCATGACGGTGATGAGGGACATGACCCCGATGCTCAGCCCGAGGAGGGTCAGGAAGGAGCGCAGGCGGTTCTCGGCGAGGTTGCGGCAGGCGACGGTGAGCAGGTCGCGCCGGCGGACGCGCGGGCGGCTTTTCGGGCCCGTTCGGGGAGTGCCTGTCATCTCGTGCCTCACCCCGTCGCAGTGGAATGAAACCGCCGGGCGAGCGGGGTCCGGCGGGGCCGGGGGCGACGGTCACCCCTGCGCCAGTTCCCGGTCGAGGAGGTCGAAGACATGCCGCTTCACCTCGGGCAGGGGGCCGTCGAAGGAGCACCCGGCGGCGCGGGGGTGCCCGCCGCCCGTGTCGATGATGCGCCGGGCGAAATCGCCCACGTTGAAGTCGCCCTTGGAGCGGAGGGAGACCCGCACCGAGCCGTCGTCCTGCTCGACGAAGAGGACGGAGACCTCCACCCCGCGGACGAAGCAGATCTCGTCGATGATGTCGCCGGCGTCCTCGCGGGAGGACCCGGTCCCGGCCATCATCTCCCGGGTGATGACGGCGTGGAGGTACCGGCCGTGCGGGGCGACCGCGAGGGTGTCCAGCACGCGCCCCAGGAGCTTTTTCATGGGAAAGCTGCGCTCCAGGTGCACTCGCTCGGCGGTCCGGGGAAAGTCGAACCCCGTCTCGATGAGCCGCGAGGCGATGGCGTGGGTCGAGGGCCGGGTGAGATCGTAGCGGAAGGCGCCCGTGTCGCACAGGATGCCGACGTAGATCAGCTCGGCGAGGAGCGGGTCGAGCGGCACGGCCCACCGGGGGTGCGTCACGAACTGGAACAGGATCTCGGTGGTGGACGCCACGGCGCTGGTGCTGATGGACACGTCGTACTGCCCGGAGTTGCCGAAGGAGTGGTGGTCGATCTTCACCTTGAACGGGCAGGAGAGAAACAGCGGCCGGACCGAGCCGGAACGGTCCGCCCCGCAGTCCACCACCACCCCGAGGTCGTAGCGGTTTCCCGCCACGGCGTCCAGGGGCAAGATCCCGTCCGCCCCGTGGAGGAAGCGATAGCGGTCGGGGCATGCCTGCTCGTTGACGATGTGGATGGTCTTCCCGGCGGCCGGGAAGCTTAGCTCGAGGATGTGCCTGACGGCCAGCTCGGAGGCCACCGAGTCACCGTCCTCCCGCTCGGTGGCGGTGATCAGGATCGCATTCGCCCGGGCGGCAGCGGCGTGAAAGAGATCCAGTTCCTCCCGGAACAGCGTGGGGATAAGGATGGACGTCACTCCTTCTCTCCCTTCGCAGCCTTCTCCTGGGCCAGTTTCTGCCGCCGCCTCGCCGCCCACCCTTCGACGGTGGTCTGGTGGGCGCGGCCGACGGCCAGGGCATCGGCGGGCACGTCGCGGGTGACGGTGGACCCGGCGGCGGTGTAGGCGCCCCGGCCCACCGTCACGGGGGCCACGAGGATGCTGTCGCTGCCGATGAAAGCCCCATCCTCGATGACGGTGGGGTTCTTGCGGACCCCGTCGTAGTTGCAGGTGATGGTCCCCGCCCCCACGTTCACCTCCGCCCCGACGGTGGCGTCGCCCAGGTAGGTCAGGTGGGACGCCTTGGTGCCCGCGCCCGTGGTGGTTTTCTTGATCTCCACGAAGTTGCCGATCCGGTTGGAAGGCCCGATGACGGCGCCGCCCCGGAGGTGGGCGAAGGGGCCCACCGTGGTCCGGGCCCGGATCACGGAGTCCCGGACGACCGAGAACTCCACCCGGACGTCCGCCTCCAGCACGGTGTTCTCCAGCCAAGACCCGGGGAGGATCTCGCAGCCGCGGGCTACGGTGGTGGCGCCCCGGAGCGTGACGCCGGGGTGGAGGACCACCTCGGGCTCCAGGCGGACGGCGGGGCCGATGTCGGTGCGCTCGGGGTCGAGCATCGTGACGCCGGCCAGCATCCACTCCCGGTTGATCCGGCGGCCCAGCTCGCGCTCGGCGTCGGCCAGGTCGCCCCGGTGATTGATCCCCGCCACCTCCCGGTGGTCGCCGACCTGGAAGGCCCGGACCTTCAGGCCCACGGCGTGGAAGATCTCCACCAGGTCCGTGAGGTAGTACTCACCCTGGGCATTGTCGGCCTTGAGCTGCCGGATGTGACGGCACAGGGGGGTGACGGCGAAGGCGTAGATGCCGGTGTTGATCTCGCGGACCGACCGCTCGGCCTCGTTGGCGTCCCGGGCTTCCCGGATGGCCCGGACGTTTCCGTAGTCGTCCCGGATCACCCGGCCGTAGGCGCCGGGCTCGGGAGGCACGGCGGTCAGGACGGTGCAAGCCGCCCCGGACGCCCGGTGCTCGGAGAGCAGGGCCTCGAGGGTCTGCCGCCGCAGGAGGGGGACGTCGCCCATGAGCACCAGCACGTCGCCCGCCTCGCCCTCCAGAAGCGGAACGGCCTGCATCACCGCGTGGCCCGACCCGAGCTGGGGTTCCTGGAGAACGAAGCGGCCGCGGTTGCGGAACCGATCCTGGACCTTCTCGGCCCCGGCGCCGATGACGGTGATCGTCCAGGCGGGGCCGAGGGAATCGGCGGTGTCCAGGACCCACCCCAGCATGGGGACCTCCCGGACGGGGTGGAGGACCTTGGGCAGGTCCGATTTCATGCGGGTGCCCTTCCCGGCGGCGAGGATTAAAACCCCGAAAACCTCAGACATGGCATGCTCCTCCCGAAGCCGCAGTCGGCAAAAACAAAAGGGGCATGATAGCTCATGCCCCGAAAGATTTCAACGGTTTGTCCGCGCCGGCGCGCGGTGGATTTTCCAAGGGTTCAGTTGCCGGCGGAACCGCCGCGGATGGGTTCGAGGTCCGGGTCGTGGCGCCCGCGACGGCGATTTTCGGGGTCCAGGTCCACGCTCTCGGCGAAGGCCGCCCGGGCACGGGCGAGGTCGCCCTTTCCGCAGGCCACGACGGCGGCCAGGTAGGGCAGGAGATCGTTTCCCTTCAGACCCTGGAGTTTCTTGAGGGCCTCTTCCGCGAGGGCCCACTCCCCCCGGTTGGCGTGGTAGATCACCGTCGCCAGCCAGTCGTCGGTTTCCTGCTGCTCCCGCGAGACCTTCTCCACGCGGAGGGTGCAGGTCTTCACGAAGGCTTCCGCGCGGTTCTTCATGAGGGGATGGGTCCCGGCCGCCTTGGCGATCTGGGTGAAAACCTTCCGGGCCTCGGCGTACTGGTGCTCGAACAGCAGCCGCAACCCTTCCTCGTACTGGCCGAGAGCCTCCTTGGAAACGGTTCTGATCATGGTGCCTCCGTGCGCGCCGCGCGATCGGCGCGCGGTGTTCTCATTCCTCGCCGACCTTGAAGCAGCAGAAGCGCCGGATGCGGATGTTCTCCTTGATGACCCCGATGATGGAGTGCACGTATCCTTCGATGGTCATGGTGGAGTCCTTGATGTACTCCTGCTCCGTCAGGCAGGTTTCCTTGAAGAACTTTTCGATTCGGCCGTCGATGATCTTGTCCATGACGGCGGGCGGTTTGTTCCGGTTCTTTTCGTCGTTCTTCAGGGCCTCGCGGTAGATTTCCCGCTCCTTCTCGACGACGGCGGCGGGGACTTCGTCCCGCCGGACCCAGCGCGGCCGGGTGACGGCGATCTGCATGGCCACGTTGTGGACCAGTTCCTTGAACTTGTCGTTCTTGGCGACGAAATCGGTCTCACAGTTCACTTCGATGAGAACGCCGACCTTGTGGTTGTGGTGGATGTAGGAACCGATGACCCCCTCGCTCGCGACGCGGGTGGACTTCTTGGAGGCGGTGGCCACCCCGCGTTTCCGCAGGATCTCCACGGCCTTTTCCATGTCGCCGTCGGCCTCGACGAGGGCGGTCTTGCACTCCATCATGCCGGCGTCGGTCTTTTCCCTCAATTCCTTCACCATTGCGGGTGTTATCTGCATGTTGTCCTCCAGGATCCAGGTGAAACGGGGCCTTGCGGCCCCGGGTTCGGTCGTCGGGTTCGCCCCGCGGGCTCACTCCGCCGGTTCGGCGGGAGCGGGGGCGGGAGCGGGGGCAGGGGCTTCCGGGGCGGCCGGAACGGCGTCCGGGATGATCTCGCGGGGGACCCGCGGCCGGGGCGGCCGCCGCTGGGCGTACTTCCGGCGCTCCGGGTGCACCGCTTCCGCCGCGTAGGCGTCGCGGAGTTCCGGGGTGACGTCGGCGCCGCCTTCCGGGGCGTCCTTGGCCGCCAGCTCGGCGTCCTGCTTCATCATGTTCTGCCCTTCGATGACGGAGTCCGCCAGCTTGGAGACGATCAGCCGCACGGAGCGGAGCGCGTCGTCGTTGCCGGGGATCACGTAGTCGATGGGCTCGGGGTTGCAGTTGGTGTCCACCAGGGCCACCACCTTCACCCCCATCTTTTTGGCCTCCAGCACGGCGATGTCTTCCTTGCTGGGGTCGATGATCATCAGGACCTCGGGCATGGCGTCCAGCTTCTTGATGCCGGCCAGGTTCTTCTCGAGCTTGCGGCGCTTGCGCTCCAGCCGGGCCACCTGCTTCTTGGACACCTCGCCCGCGTAGTTGACTTCCTTCATGGCGTCGAGGGACTTGTACTTCTCGAGGGACTTGCTCACGGTCTGCCAGTTGGTGAGCAGGCCGCCGAGCCACCGGTTGTTGATGTAGTACTGGCCGCAGCGGAGGGCCTCGTCCTTGACGGCGTCCTGCGCCTGGCGCTTGGTGCCGACGAAGAGGATGCGCTTCCCGCGCCGGGCGCTCTCCGCGACGAAGTCGGTCGCCTCCTTGAAGAGGTGCATCGTCTTCTGGAGATCGATGATATGAATGCCGTTCCGGTCCCCGAAGATGTAGGGTTTCATCTTGGGGTTCCAGCGGCGCGTCTGGTGGCCGAAATGGACACCCGCTTCCAACAGTGCTTTCATCGTTATGGAAACCAACGGAGCCTCCTGTAACCTTAATATTCCGGAAACCGGTCGACTAGCGCTTGGAGTACTGGTAGCGGCGGCGGGCGCCAGGCTGACCGTACTTCTTGCGTTCCTTCTTGCGCGGGTCGCGCGTGAGGAACTTCGCCTGCTTGAGTTTCAACCGAAGCTCCGAGTTGAAATCCACCAGCGCGCGGGCGATGCCGTGGCGGACGGCGCCGGCCTGCGACACCAGCCCCCCGCCCATGACCGTCACGTTGAGGTCGAACTTGCTGAGGTTCTCGGTGAGCAGCAAGGGTTGACGCACCATCATCCGCTGGGTGTTGGTCTTGAAGTAGTCCTCGTAGGTGAGCCGGTTGACGAAGATCTTCCCGGCGCCCGGACGAAGAAAAACCCGCGCCACGGCGGTCTTGCGCCTACCCGTTCCGTAAAACTGAACTTTGGTGGCCAATGTATCTTCTCCTTGGGATTAGAATTTCTTTTCCTCAGGCTGCTGGGCCTGGTGCTTGTGGTCGGGGCCGGCGTAAACCTTCAGCTTGGACAGCATCTTCTTGCCCAGCTTGTTCTTGGGCAGCATGCCCCAGACGGCTTCCTTGACGACGGTCTCCGGCTTGGCGGCGAACAGCTTCTTGGCCTGGATTTCCTTCAGGCCGCCAGGGTAGCCGGTGTGGCGGCGGTAGTACTTCTGGTCCAGCTTGTTGCCGGTGATGACGACCTGCGCGGCGTTGACCACGATGACGAAGTCGCCCGTGTCCAGGAAGGGGACCCAGGTCGGCTTGTGCTTGCCGCAGAGGACGCGGGCCACGTTGGTGGCGAGCCGGCCGAGGACCTGGTCCTTGGCGTCGACCACCCACCACTTCTTCTCGATCGTGCTCGGCTTGGGGATGTACGTTCTCATGGTGTACTCCGTAACGGATTTGCGTCGCGGCCGCGGCCGCGGTCGTAGAGGTTGGCAGGATTGCGTCGCGTGACGAAAAATGGAAAAGTTTTCTTCCAATCGCCCGGATTCCGTCGATCCCCCTGTGGAAGAAGGACCGAAATTTCGCGTGCTCGCGGGATCTGCTCATCCTCGGGTCGCCGCGTCCGATCCGGGACGGCTCGCGGCGGAGTGGCATTTTAACAGAATGAACCGTCCTGTCAATAAAAATTTTTCCGCTAAATCAAAGTGGTGGCGCCGGCTTCAGCCGGCGTGAAAAAGCCGGGTGGTGGCGCCGGCTTCAGCCGGCTCGGGAAAGCAAGGAGATGGAATCAGTCCCGGCCGGCGCGGGAAAGCCGGGCGGAGAGACAGGCTGCAGACTGCGCGCCTGATCTTGGCCATCCTGCGGTGCCCAGGAGAGCCCGCGGGGCGGGCGATTCGGATCAAGCCTGGGTTGCAAGGCCCGGGTGGCCGGCCGGGAGACGTGCTCAGCCGCAGAACGGCGGTCCGGACCCGGTACCCTTGACGCGCCGCCGCGGTGCAGGCGCCCGTCACGGTTCAGCCCCTGGCGGGAGTGTCCTTGCGCCCGCGTCCGGCCCCGGGCGCCTGTCCCGTATGCCGCTGGTCCGCCTCGTTCCACCCCCCCCGCGTTACCCCAGGCCGAAGCGTTCATCCCATTCGCGTGATTCGTGCATTTCGCGGGAAATTCCACGCTGTGCTTTTCCGGGGGTAAAAAAAGGGTTGACATCTCGAATTTCATCCTTAAAATTGGCGGTTGCAATTTTGGGAAGGAGAGACGACAGCGATGGCTCATCATAAAGCGGCACTGAAAAGCATCCGGCAGACCAAGGTCCACACCGAGCGCAACCGGCACACCAAGAGCACCATGCGCACGGCCGTGAAGAAGGTCCGGGCCCTGATCGACGACAACAAGCTGGAAGAAGCCCAGAAGATGCTGCCCCAGGCCTTCTCGGTCATCGACAAGAGCGTGACGAAGGGCGTCCTGCACCGCAACGCGGCGGACCGCACCAAGTCCCGCCTGACCGTGGCCGCCAAGAAAACCGAGCGGGAATAGCTCAGCTGGTAGAGCAACGGCTTCCCAAGCCGTGGGTCGCGGGTTCGAATCCCGTTTCCCGCTCCAATTCCAAAGGCCTTGCTGCCATCTGCAAGGCCTTTTTTTTAACCACTAATTTCACTGATCGACATTAATTTCATTGTAAATCCGGCAAAGATCCGCTTCCGGTGGAAATGGCCGGGATCTCCGACAAGCCGAACAATCCCGCTTCCCTTGACAAATCATGTGTTATAGTAAGAAAGCAAATATCTTATCAGGCAGAGTTCCCTATGAGCTTCGACCTGTTTCTTGAACGATTTAAGGCTGGTGAGTCTGCTCAAGTCGACAGAACTAAAGTACTGCCCTTATTACGGGAAAGATGTGATTTGCCCGGTGGCAAGTATGGCATATATCATCTCTTTTTCCCCGATGGCTGCTCTGTCGAGATTGTAGCCAAGGGTCTCGAGACGAACGATTTTTTCACTGGCTGTGCCTTCCATATCCGGAGTTTCTCAGCATATTTGTTTGCCTTCATCTTTGATATGGCAGAGGCTGGAGACATGGTCATATTCAACGCGCAGGGCCGTGACACCGAGTCCAATCCCCTGGCGATTCTTGTCAGCGATCTCCAGTTGAAGGAACTCCCGATTGGTGCCGTTTCACACCCAGTTCTCTGTACATCCGCGGAACATCTCGCTTCATTGCTCGAAGTTGATTTCGCTGAATGGTCTGATTTTCGAGACCGCGTTGTCGGGAGTTCAAATCCTCTGGCTGGATCTTGAACCTCACAGGTTGGTGAACAAACAGAGAATGCAATGGGTGCCAAGTTTTCGCGGACAGGGAGCACGAATTCGCGACGGCGCTTCGGAAGCCTGCGCGCCTTTCTGTCGGCTTGTTCGAAAGCGGCGCTTCGGGGGCCTTCGCGCCGCACTCCAGAAGGGGTGGCGAAAGTTTCAGCTTGCGTGCGGCCCATCAATGGGATTCACCCGCGCAAGCTGAAGCTTGCGCCACGGCGGAGCGTCCGTCCGGCGACTCACTGCAGTCTTCATGGAGGACTCATCCGGACCGCGGCCTGGACGTAGACTTTCGCGCATGTCACGAGGTCGGCCAGTTCCACGTGCTCGTCGGGGCTGTGGGCGTCCTCGAGGCGGCCCGGGCCGTAGGCGAAGGCCGGGACCCCCACCCGGGCGAAGAACCGGATCTCGCAGACCCCGGGGCAGAGCCGGAAGGGGGGCGCCGTCCCCGTCACGTTGCGGATCGCCTGCGACAGCGCTTCACCCGCCGGGCTGCGCGGGTCGGACACGGCGGCTTCCGCTTCCTGGGTGACCCGGCTTTCCACGACGCCCCCCCGCTGACGATGGCGGTGGAGGACCGCCTCGATCTCCGCCCGGACCGAAACCGGCAACTCCTCGGGGTTGAAACGCCGGTCGAGGGTGAAGAAGGCCCGGTCGGGCACGACGTTGAAATTGCTCCCGCTCCCGCATTGGCCCCCGAGAAGCAGGACCGACCGGTCGGCCCCGGGCGGAAGGACCGACAGCGCCGTGCGGCGGGCATCGACGACCTTCTTCAGTTCCAGGAAGTCGGCGGCCAGCGCCACCAGGTGCTCGAAGGCGTTGTCCCCCCGGTGGGCCAGCCCCACGTGGGCGAAGGTCCCCCGGGTGAGGATTTCATACGTCAGCGCGCCTTTGCTGGCGTGCCAGACGGC
The DNA here is from genome assembly GCA_018001935.1 of Acidobacteriota bacterium. NCBI lineage: Bacteria > Pseudomonadati > Acidobacteriota > Acidobacteriota bacterium. The sequence continues at coordinate 49,520 of JAGNHB010000009.1, read as the reverse complement.
GCCGCCGGTGGGCTCCGGCATGATCATCCCCGACAGGGGCATCGGCGGCAGGGCCCCGATCCGGAACAGGTGTGCCGTGCCGGCCTCGCCCCCCGTTTCCTCGTCGGGGACGAGGGAGAAGGTCAGGGCCGTCCCCGGGCGGATGCCCGCGTCCCGCACCGCCCGGAGGGCGAAGAGCATGGCCAGGAGGCCCCCCTTCATGTCCGCGCTGCCGCGCCCGAAGACCCGGTCCCCCTCGCGGCGGGGACGGAACTGGTCCGGGGAAGCGGCCGGGACCACGTCGTAGTGGCCGTGGAAATGGAGGGCGGACGCGCCCTCCCCGCACCGGCCCACGATGGAGGGACGCTCACCACCGCCCCCGGGCCCGTCGAGGACTTGGTGCTCGATCCCCCAGGACGTCAGCAGTTCCGAGAGATACCCGACGCACTCCCGACAGGCCTGTCCCGGAGGGTTAGCCGTAGGGATGGCCACGAGCTCGCAGAGGCGCTCCGCCATCTCGGCCTTTCGTTCCGCGAGGGTTTCCAGCAATTTCTGCTCGTCTACAGTGAACTCCCCGATCCGGACAAACCAGATTATCACCACGAACCACACGAAGAGTCCGGGCGGCGACGCGCTACGACGCCGGGTCGGCGGGATCCCAACAGCGAGCCGCTTCGCCGGTGAGACGTGCGCTCAGCTTTCCGGCGCCCGGACCCCCGCGGAGTTTCCCGGGAAAGCAAGGTGCGGCGACGTTGCCCAACTCGTCACCCTCAACGCCGACCCGAGAGAGGATATAGCATGTTCCCGAAACCTTGACAAGGCGCCAGAGGCTGTTTAAACTCGGGTCGGCCATCCGCCTGAAAAAATCGACGCGCCTGAAATACAACCGGAAGAGGACAGAACCCATGGCACACCGCGCCGTCGACGATCCCGCGGAATCACCCCGGCGCCCGAAGCGCGGGATGTCCGGGATACTGGGCATGGTGGTGCTGGTGGGCATGGGGGAGCACCTGGCCGAGCGCTTCCTGCCGCTGTACCTCCAGGAACTGACCACCGCCGCCACGGCCGTCGCGGCCATCGGCCTCCTGGCGGGCATGGACGACCTGCTCTCCGCGCTCTACTCCTTCCCCGGCGGCTACCTGAGCGACCGGCTCGGCGCCAAGCGCGCCCTGCTGGTGTTCAACGGGGCGAGCGCCGCCGGCTACCTGATCGTCATCCTCGTCCCGACCTGGTGGGCGGTGCTCCTCGGCGCGGCCCTCTTCATCTCCTGGTCCGCCATCTCGCTGCCCGCCACCATGGACCTGGTCGCCCGGTCTTTCCCCGCCAACCGGCGGACGCTGGGCGTCTCCCTGCTGGCTCTCGTGCGCCGGGTGCCGAAAATGACGGGGCCGGTGGTGGGCGGGGCCTGCATCGCCGCCTGGGGCGTGAGCGGGGGCCTGCGCGCCGCCTTCGTCATCGCGCTGCTCCTGGCCGCGGCCGCCGCGGTGCTGCAGCAGGCCCTGATCGAGGACGTCCGGGAGACGGCGGGCCGGGCCGAGCTTCGCCCCTGGCGGGTCTGGGCGGAGGTGCCCGCGGGCCTGCGCCACCTGCTCCTGTCCGACATCCTGATCCGCTTCTGCGAGCGTATCCCGGACGCCTTCGTCGTGGTGTGGGCGACGCGGACCGTCCAACACCCCGTTTCGGAACTGGTGTTCGGCGGGCTCTCGGCCCTGGAGAACCTGACCGCCGTCCTGGTCTATCTCCCCGTGGCCTGGCTGGCCGACCGGTTCGGGAAGAAACCCTTCGTCCTGATCACGTTCGTTTTCTTCACCGCCTTTCCCCTGGTCCTCCTCCACTCCCGGTCCCTCTCCCCGCTGATCTTTGCCTTCGTGCTGAGAGGCCTCAAGGAGTTCGGCGAACCCACCCGGAAGGCCCTGATCATGGACCTGGCGCCCGAGGGGCGCAAGGCCGCCGTGTTCGGCCTGTACTACCTCGTACGGGACGTGATCGTTTCCGCGGCCGCGTTTGGCGGCGCGCTGCTGTGGCGCCTCTCGCCGGAAACCAACCTGCTGACGGCTTTCGGGTTCGGGGTCCTCGGCACCCTCTGGTTCGCCTGGCGTGGAGTGGACACCCCGCTCTCGAAGAACACCCCCGTTCGCGGTTGATTCCCGGGTAAGGGCTGAAATCGGGCTCCGTTCACGGGAGAGCCCCGGGGCTCCGGGTTCCCAAAAGCCGGCGCGGCACCCCGAAGCGGGTCAGTGCACTCCTGTACGAATGCGGAAGCCGGGGGCCGGCGCCGTCACCACTCTCGCGGCCGCGCTTCGGGGATGGTATAATGCCGCAACGCCCGCGGGATCCGGCGGAAGTTTTCGGACCCGGCCGTCTGCGATATGGGTTGACCATGGATTGACAAAATGCCCGATCACCCTCCGCAAAACCCCGACAATACAGCCGGAGCCCCGACGCCGCGGGTGAGCGTCGTCGTGCTCAACTGGAACGGGGCGGCCTTCCTGGAGCGGTGCCTCGAGGCGGTGCAGGCCCAGACCGTCACCGACCGCGAGGTGCTGCTGGTGGACAACGGCTCCTCGGACGGCTCGGAGACCCTCGTCCGGGCGTGGGGGGAGCGCCCCGGCTTCCGGAGCTTCCTCCTGGACCGGAACACCGGCTTCTGCGGGGGGAACAACCTCGCCTTCCGTCACGCCCGCGGCGAGTGGGTGGCCCTGCTCAACAACGACGCCGTCCCCGAGCCCGCCTGGCTGGAGAACCTCCTCCGCCGCGGCGACCCGGCGCGGAAGGTCGGCATGGTGGGGAGCAAGATCCTCTTTGCCGACCCACCGGGCGTCATCGACAAGGCGGGTCACCTCATCTGGCCCGACGGCCAGAACCGCGGCCGGGGAACGGGACAGCCCGACACGGGCCAGTACGACCGGGAGGAGGAGATCCTCTGGCCCGACGGCTGCGCCGCCCTCTACCACCGGGACCTGGTCCGGGAGACGGGGGGCTTCGACGAGACCTTCTTCGCCTACGCCGACGACGCCGACCTGGGGCTGCGCGCCCGGCTCCTGGGCTGGAGGGCCACTTACGCCCCCGATGCGGTGGTCCGGCACCTCCACTCCATGACGGCGGGGAGCTTCTCGCCCCTCAAGATCATGCTGGTGGAGCGCAACCGCATTTTCCTGGCCCTGAAAAACTTCCCGTTGTCCCTTCTGCTGCAGAACCCGTACTGGATGGTCCGGCGCTTCTGGTGGCTCTCCTGGGGCGCCCTGCGGGTGAAGGGGTCCTCCGGGCGTTTCGTGGAGGAACACGGCCGGTGGCGGCTCCTGAAGACCCTCGCCTGGGCCTGGCTCAGCGCCGCCAAGAAACTCCCGCCGATCCTGCGGGCGCGGCGGGGGATCCAGCGGGGGAAGCGCCTCTCCGGCCGCGAGGTGAAGGCCTTGCTCCGCCGGTGGCGCATCGACGTCCGCGAACTCACCCTGAGGGATTGATCGAGGCCCACTATTTTGAATAGAAATGGGATATCCTCTAGGCGACCGACGGGGGCGCCGGGTCATCCCCGGTCGGTGTGTCGAAACCCGGACCAGGCCAGTCGATGAAGGGGGTGAGGGAGTGTTTCCTCCCCACTGCAGCCCCGTCTTCGATTATGTCTGACGGAAAACGAAGGGGTTAGGTGGCATGTTATTATGTTCCATTGATTTGATTGATATTAGATAATACCTGGCACCATTGCCTCATGAAACATTCCATGGCCCAAGCCGTAAGAATGCGTTTGTTGTTTGCGACTCTCGAACAGGAGGAACCCGACGTCATGACTGAATCCGGATTCAGCCGATTACTCGCCACGCTGCTCCTGGCGGCGCTGGCCACCCCGCTGCTTCTTGCGCAGACCGGCGCGAAGCCATCCGACGCCGGGCCCGCCGCGGGCAACCCTTTCTTCAAGGCCTGGGAGACCCCCTTCAACACCCCGCCCTTCGACCAGATCCGGACGGCGCACTTCCTCCCCGCCATCCTGGAGGGGATCAAGCGCCATCAGGCCGAGATCGACGCCATCACCGCCAACCCGGAAGCGCCCACCTTCACCAACACCGTGGCCGCCCTCGACCGGGCGGGGGTCTTCCTGGGCGAGGTCCTGTCGGTCTTCGGCGGCCTCCAGGGCGCCGAGACCAGCCCCGAACTCCAGGCCGTGGCCCGGGAGGCCGCCCCGATCCAGACGGCCCACTTCACCAACATCCGGCTCGACCGGAAGCTCTTCGAGCGGGTCAAGGCCGTGTACGACCAGCGTGAGAAGCTGAAGCTGAACCCGGAGGAGCGCTTCCTGCTGGAGAACAGCTACCAGGACTTCGTCCGGGGCGGCGCGCTCCTGGACGACGCCGGGAAGGCCCGCCTGCGGGAGGTCAACCGCGAGCTCTCGCTGCTGGGCGTGAAGTTCGGCGACAACCTGCTGGCGGAGACCAACGCCTCCCGCATCGTGATCGGGAAGCGGGAGGACCTGGCCGGTTTGCCCCCGGCGGTGGAGGCCATGGGCGCCGAGACGGCGAAACAGCTCGGGATGGAGGGCCAGTGGGTTTACACCGTGCAGGTCGCCAGCATGACGCCCTTCCTCCAGTACGCCTCGAACCGCGCCCTGCGGGAGCAGCTCTACCGGGCCTACTTCATGCGCGGCAACCGGGGCAACGAACACGACAACAAGGAGACCGTCCTGCGCATCGTGACGCTGCGGAAGGAGAAGGCGAACCTTTTGGGTTACCCGTCCCACGCCCACTTCATCCTCGAGGAAAACATGGCGAAGACCCCCGACGCGGTCAATGCCTTCCTCAAGCGCCTCTGGGACCCGGCGCTGGCCCGGGCGAAGGCCGAGCTGGCCGAGATGCAGGCCATCGCCGACCGGGAGAAGGCGGGCTTTGAGCTGGCCTCTTGGGACTGGTGGTACTACGCGGAGAAGCTTCGCAAGGAAAAGTACGATCTCGACGACACCGCCCTGCGCCCCTACTTCAAGCTGGAGAACGTCCGGGAGGGCGTCTTCCGGCTCTGCCGGGACCTCTACGGCCTGCAGTTCCTGGAACTGAAGGACGTTCCCGTCTACAACCCCGAAGTCCGGGTTTACGAAGTCAAGGAGGAGGACGGCCGCCACGTGGGGCTCCTCTACCTCGACTTCCACCCGCGGCCGGGAAAGCGGGGCGGCGCCTGGTCCGGGAGCTTCCGCCGGGCCTGGTACCGTGACGGCAAGCGGGTGCCCCCCCTCTCCACCATTGTCTGCAACTTCACCCGCCCCACGGCGGACGCCCCGTCCCTCCTCAGCCTGGACGAGGTGGAGACCTTCTTCCACGAGTTCGGGCACGCGCTCAACACCCTGTTCGCCGACAGCCCCAACCGCACCCGCACCACCCCGCGGGACGCCGTGGAACTCCCGTCCCAGATCATGGAGAACTGGGCCTTCGAGCCCGACCTGCTCAAGCACTACGCCCGCCACTACCAGACCGGCGAACTGATGCCCGCGGACCTGATGAAGAAGGTGGGGAACAGCAAGCTCTTCAACCAGGGCTTCGCCACCGTGGAATACCTGGCGGCCTCCGTCCTCGACATGAACTGGCACACCCTTTCGGACCCGAAGGGGGTGGAGGTGAACGCTTTCGAGGCGAAGGCCATGGGCGCCATCGGCCTCATCCCGGAGATCCTGCCCCGGTACCGGACCCCCTACTTCGCCCACGTCTTCAGCGGAGGGTACTCGGCCGGCTACTACGCCTACATCTGGGCGGGCGTGCTGGACTCGGACGCCTACGAGGCCTTCGTGGAGAAGGGGCTCTTCGACCGGGCCACCGCCCGGCTGTTCCGCGACAACATCCTGGCGAAGCTGGGCACCGAGGACACCATGACCCTCTACAAGCGCTTCCGCGGGGCCGAGCCGAAGGTGGAACCGCTGCTCAGGCGCCGGGGCTTGCTCCCGGCCGATGGCCAGGTTGCAAAATAGCCCGGATTCGACCGATCCGAACCCTCTCCGCCGGCCTCGGGCCGGCGGATTTTTTTTGGGGCGGGGGAGGGGAAATTTTTTCGGCGGGCCGTCAAATCCCGAGACGCCCCGGACGGTGCGAAACCGCCGCAGGGTGTTTGCGGGCCGGCGGTTGCGCCCCTCGGGGGGCACCGCCCGCACGGTCGGCAAGACCTGAAAAATTTTGCTTGAACGGGATCGTAATCTGTTATACGATAGGTGAGTTTTTTCCTGCTATTTTCCATTCATTTTCAATTTTCAGGAGGTTGTCGTGAGTTCAACGACACGAAGGGTTATGTTGTTTTTCTTCACCGCGGTCCTGGCGACCTCGGCGGCCTATGCGACGTTCAACAAGTACGGGGTGGTGATCGGCACGGTTGACGACTACCACCTGGAACCGGACGAGGACGAGGGAAAGTGGCCCCACTACCACATCCACGTCCAGACCCCTGCCGGCATCTATGAGTGCGTCATCAACATGGACACCCGGGCCGGGGTCCAGATCCTCCACCGGATCGCCCAGTTGCCCTGGTTCGGGCCGGGCTTCGTCGGCCTCTTCTCCCGGGCGAACGGCTACCACGAACTGGCCAACGGCCTGGACGCAGGGGCCTCCACCAGCGGCGCCCTGGACTTCATCCGGATGAACGACATCTGGCAGATCACCCGCACCTACCCCTGGGAGACCCACCAATTGGTCGACACGGCCCCGGTCGAGGACACCGTCCCCGAGTTCGACGCGGCGATGGTCGGAGCGCGGCGGGTGTATGTCTTCGGCGCGAAGTACTATTCCGGCCTGGGCGTGCACTGTGTGCACCAGAACCAGGGGAACCTCTGCCCGCCCGATTATGACAACAACACCTGGCAGGACGGCGCCGTCATCATCGAGTACGATCCCATCCGGCTCACGCTCCCGGGGCCGTGCTACATCAGGTGGCCGGGCGGACTCGTCTGCGTCCCCGGGCACACGATCTACCTTCCCAACCGGAAGATCATCATGACCCGCTTCGTCGTTCAGCACGACTTCACCGAAACCACCGGTGACGAAGACCACAACGGCTGTGCCGACACGACCCTCTCCACCACCACGTACAACCCCAACAAGGCGGCCAACACCTGGCAGCACTACGGCCCTTTCAACACCGAGCAGGTGGAGGCCAGCCTGGACGTCACCGCCGGCAACTTCGACCTTTACATTCGCAAGGGGTCGCAGCCCGACGACAGCAACTACGACGTGTTGTCGAACAAGACGGGCACGGCGGACGAGTTCGGGTGGATGTGGGGTACCGGCAACTACTACGTGTCCGTGAAAGCCAACGGCGTCGCGTCCACCGGGACCTTGACGATCAAGCGCAAGTAGCCTCGCGAACAGGAAAAAGGAGAAGATCATGAAGAAGATCCTGACGATCGCTTTCATAGCGGCCCTGGCCGTCACGGCCTACGCCGCCCCGATGGACACCCAGCGCGAGCTGCGGGCCGCCTTCGAGGACTCCCTGTGGGTCATGCACTCCACCGCGGAGGCGCTGAAGACGGCCCGGACCGCCGAGGAGGCCGCCCGGGCCCTCCACGGCTTCCGCATGGACATGCAGCCCCTGCAGGAGACCTTCCGGCGGGCCGCACAGGCGCTGGGCACGGCCCCGGCCACGGAAGCCGCCGCCCCGGAACGGGACACCCAGGGCCAGTGCGCCGAGCACGCGTCTAAAACGCTGGAAGGCGCCATTCTCGACGCGGTCGCCCGCTTCGGGAACGACCCCGTCTTTATGGAGGCCCTCCTCCAGTTCCAGGCGGAGCCCGACCCCGCCCCGGCCGGCGACACCCCGGTACGCCCGGAGCGCCCGGCCCGCTGAACCGCCATCGTTTGTCTGAGAAAAACGCCGGCTTCCGGGCCGGCGTTTTTTATGTTCGCGCCGCCTGTCGGGCGGCGCATGGTTTCATGCGGGCACCAGCCAGGGCGCCTCCCGGCAGGAGGCGCCCCCAGTACGCGCCGCCTGCCGGGCGGCGCACTTGTTCTGGCGCCTTCCGGCAGAAGGCGCCTCCAGTACGCGCCGCCTGCCGGGCGGCGCACTTGTTCTGGCGCCTCCCGGCAGGAGGCGCCTACTCGATTGCCTCGAGGAGAACCCGCGGGAGTGCCCCTTCGCCGTCGCTTTCGGCTTCGGGTACCTCTGCCAGTGTCCCCTTCGGGTCCACCTCGCCAAGAAACTCGACAAGTGAGGAATGACCGGGATGCCTATCGAAACCCGTGAACTGACTCCCGACCTCTGGCCGCAGGTGGAAGCCCTCTTCGGGGAGAAGGGCGCCTGCGGGGGGTGCTGGTGCCAGGCCTGGCGGATCCGGAAGGGGGAGAAGTGGGACGACGTCAAGGGGGACGTCGCCCGGGAGCGGCTCCGGTCGGGCGTCCTGGACGGTTCGGTGCAGGCCGTCCTCGCCTTCGACGGCGAAAGGGCCGTGGGGTGGTGCACCTTCGGCCCCCGGCGGTCCTTTCCCCGCCTGGACCGGGCCCCCAGCCTGCGCTGTGACGACGCGGACCGGGTCTGGTCGCTCCCCTGCTTCTTTGTCCTTCGCAGCCACCGCCGGAAAGGGGTGGCCGGCGTCCTGCTCGTCCATGCCCTGGGCGCGATGCGGCGTCAGGGGGCGGAGATCGCCGAAGGATACCCCTCGAAGCCGGACCCTTCCGGACGTTACATCGACACCTTCGCCTGGACCGGGACGCTTTCCCTCTTCGAGAAGGCGGGTTTCACCCTGGCCGGGAACCCCGGGGGCGGGCGGCGCCGGGTGCGGAAAATCCTGGGCTGATAACCGGCCCCGAACCCCCCGCGCGAGCGGCGCCTGACCGGCCCGAACCGGGTGCCCCGCGGGGTCACGCCCGGTACAGCCGGGTGCGGGTGGCTTCCCAGGGGCCGTCGTAGCCGGGCAAAACCAGGGACACCCACTCTTCCGGCCGGATCGTGCCGGCGTTGGTCAGGGCGGCGCACAGGTCCACGGCGAGGGCGCCCACTCCCGGCGCGCCGCCGCCGGCAGGGAGTGAGAGACGGGCGTCGAGGATGAAGGGCCGGATGTCCTTCCGGGCGGTTTCACCCTTGCGGGTTCGTTCCACCTCGATCCGGGGTGACGCGAGGAGGTCCCGGATCCTCGCCTCCAGTTGCCGGGTGCGTTCCCCGTCCGGGCCGGGCACCGCGTCGGCCGGAAAGGACACCCGGTAATCGGCCCGGTTGACCCACCCCTCGATGGACGGCGCCCCGTCCGGAAGCCACTCCAGCGCGTGAAAGGTGATGCCCTCCACGGACACGGCGTTGAGCCGCCGGAGCCAAGCGTCCCGTTCGGGGGCCTTCTCCAGGGCCCACCCGTCAAGGTAATCGGACGCCGCGGCGACCCCGACGCCCAGGGCCGGAGAGAAGCCCAGGACAGGGTGGGGGTGAAACCCCTCGGAATACCGGATCGGCATCCCGGAACGGCGCAGGGTCCGCTGGAGCACCCGGACCTGGTCCAGGTGCGACAGCCAGACGGCCGGGCCCGAGCGGGAGAAGGTCAAGCGGAAGGGTTTGGCTTCCGACGGGCCCGGGGCCGGGTCAGCCGGCCGGTTTTCCCCGGGGGGTGCCGGCCCGAGGGCCTCCGCCAGGAACCGGGCGTTTTCGGCACTTCTCCGGGCCAGGTCCGCGGGTGTGCACGCGGCGCCGCAGTCCCGGCATCGGAACCGGAGCCCTTCCCCGGGTGCCGGTCCCGCGGATTCGGAGACACAGGCGGGCGTGAGCCGGCTCGTGAGGGCGGCGTCCCACTCAGTGCGAAGCCAGTCGGTGCGTGCGCCCAGGTCCACGTGGGACCAGGGGGTCGGGGTGTCGGGGTCCAGGGCGTCCAGCCAGGTTCGGGGGCCGACCCCGACAGCTTCGAAGGCCGCTTCCCAGGCTTCCGGACGGAAAACTTCGTTCCAGCCGTCGAAGCGGGCGCCCCGCCGCCAGGCTTCGGCGACGACGGCCGACACTCGGCGGTCGCCCCGGGAGAGGACCCCCTCCAGCCGGCTGACGACGGGGTCGTGCCACTTCAGCTTGACGGCGCGGTCCCGGAGCCGTCCCCGCAGCAGGGAGACCTTCCGGGCCAGTTCGGCCGGGGGGTCCATGGCGGCCCACTGGAAGGGCGTGTGGGGCTTGGGCACGAAGGGCGAGACTGAAACGTTCAGGGAGAGGGGCCGCCGGGACACGCCGGGCCCGCTCACCGCGCGGGCCCCGTCCTGGATCTTCCGCACCAGGGCCGCGACGGCCTCCAGGTCCTCGTCCGTCTCGCCGGGGAGACCGATCATGAAGTAGAGTTTCACCAGGTCCCACCCGTGCCGGCGGGCGGTGAAAACCGCCTCCAGGATCTGGTCCTCCGTCAGGTTCTTGTTGACGGCGTCCCGGAGACGCTGACTCCCGGCCTCCGGCGCCAGGGTGAAGCCCGTCTTGCGGTAGTCCGAGACGGCCTCCGCGAGGCGGCGGCTCAAACTCCCCGCCCGGAGGGAGGGGAAGGAGAGGCTGACCTGCCGGCGTTTGAGCTGGGGAGCGAGGATCTGGGCAAGGTCCTCGATGCCCGTGTACCCTCCCGAGGAGAGGGAGGAGAGGGAGACCTCGTCCCAGCCCGTCCCCTCCGGGGCGTCGAGGAGCCAGCGCAGGAGCTGGGAAGCCGGGCGCTCCCGCTGCGGGCGGTAGTAGAAGGAGGCGTGGCAGAACCGGCACCCCTGGTTGCACCCGCGGCTGATCTCCGCGGTGATGCGGTCGTGAACGATCTCGAAGCTCGGGACGAGGGGCTTCGCGGGGAGGGGGAAGGCCGCGAGGTCCCTGACCACCCGCTTGCGGATGGGCAGGGGCAGGCCGAGGGCGGCGGCCGCCTCGCGGTCCACCGTCACCCGCCCATCCCGCTCGGCGAGGGGGTAGAGGGAGGGGACGTAAACGCCGGGCACCCCGGCGAGCCGCTGCAGCAGGCCGGGGCGGTCCCTCTTCCGGCCGGCACGCGCCTCGCGCTCCAGCCGGATGATTTCCGGCAGCGCTTCCTCCCCGTCGCCGATGACCACGGCGTCGAAGAAGTCGGCCAGGGGTTCGGGGTTGGAAACCCCCGGGCCGCCGGCCACCACGAGGGGGTGTCGCCCGTCCCGGTCCGCCGACCGGAAGGGGATGCCGGCGAGGTCCAGGACCGTCAGCAGGTTGGTGGCCGTGAGTTCGTAGAGCACCGAGACGCCCACCACGTCGAAATCGGCCAGCGGGCGGCCCGTCTCGAGCGAGAGGATCGGGTGACGCCGCCGGCGCAGTTGTTCCTCCATGTCGGGCCAAGGGCAGTGGAAGCGCTCCGCCGCCACGGCCGGGTCGGCGTTGAGGAGGTCGTAGAGCAGGTGGGTCCCGAGATGGGACATCCCGATCTCGTACACCTCGGGAAAGACGAGGGCCACGCGGCTGGCGACCCCCGGCCCGGCCTTCCGGACGATGTTGTACTCGCCGCCCGTGTAACGGCCGGGACGGTTCACCTTGCGCAGGAGGTCGGGAGGGTAGTTCATGCGTTCTCCCCGGGGGGTGTCGCCCCGGCCTCTCATCCGTCGCCGGGCGCGCGGAACAAGATAACCGATCGGGTGCGGGCGAACAATAAAAAAAGGGCGCCCTCGGGCGCCCTGGGGGAAAACGCGGGGAAGGTCAGAAGGTGAAACGGACACCGCCGGCGACAGTGTAGTCGCTGATGCTGAACACCGAACGGCGGGCCTTGAGGAGGCCGGTGTCGTCCGCGGAGATCCCGGAGAAGCCGGAAGCGCCGCGATGACCCGACAGGAGCGAGTCGTAGTAGGAGAGGGAGAGGTCCATGCCGCTCAGGGCATAGGTCCGGCCCTCGGGCGTCCCGATGTTGAGGTATTCGCCCTGGACCGGAGAGAGACCGTTCAGACGGCCCGCGCCGGTGAAGACGAAGGAGATGTGCTTGGAGAGGGCGAAGTCGAAACCCAGCGAGCCCAGCCCGCCGATCGTGCGCGGGGACATCACCACGGAGTCCATCAGCGTCCCGGCACGGGGCCGATCGACGACGTTGGGGTTGGTCAGGGCGGGGAAGTAGCCGATGCCCGCCCCGTACGTCACCTTGAGGTTCGGCAGGAGGGACTGCGTGTAGTACATGTTGATCATGGACGGCAGGGCGCCCTCCCGCCGCGTTTCCGTCCCGAGGTCCCGAAGGGGGGAACCGGGGGTGAAATCGGGGGTGGTGACCACGAGCGCGACCGCCGGGAACGCCTTCATCTCCGAGAAGTGGAAGGGTACGGCGAGCCCGTCCGGGCCGTCGAGCAGCAGCTCGCTCTCGAGCCGGGCGATCCGGAACTGCCCCGAGAAGGCGGACCGGAAGGACCGGTCGATGGCGGAGATGTCGTGGAGGGCGTTCTTGAAGTCCCCCATGGAAAGGAACGGCGAAAGGCCCGGCGGAGACCCCGGCACGCCGAAATTGGATCCCTGGGCAAAACCGGCGGCGGCTGCGATCAACGTGAGGATGACGATGCGCCTGATCATGTCGGCCTCCTTCCAGTTGTTGTTACGGCTTGATTATAACCCTATTCGTTTCATGGATCAAGACTTTTTCTCGATCCGCTCGATTTTCGCCGGGTCGGCGATGCCGAGCCCAAGTCGTTGAGCCTCATGAAGATAGTCTGTAAATCGCGGATTCTCGTTCACCGCGATCCCCATGCTTTTTCGTTTGTCCACCATCTCGCGGTGGCAGACCATGTCCAGGGCGAAGGGGTCGGTGGCGAAGTAGAGGGTGTGGTGAGGGTAGACGTACTTCTCGTTCATCATGGGGCCGTCCTCGTACTGTCCGCGGAGGCCGTCGGTGACGTTGAGGACCAGCTTGTCGCGCACGGGCGGCGCGGCCAGCACCTCGGTGCACACGCGGAAGAACAGGGGCGCGTGGAGGCGGCCGGTGTTGCAGACGGCGCCGTAACCGAGGTTCTTGGTGGCCATGGAAATGCCGTTGCCGGTGTTCTTGTAGGCGGCCACGTTGATGATCTTCGTCAGCTTTTTCGTCAGCAGTTTCCCGAAGTAGGAGTGCTCGCCGTTGAACACGTGCTGGTTGAGGTAGAACTCGTCGTCCTTGTAGCCCCGGACGCCCTTTCCCTCGATCCCCTTCGCGAAGTAGAAGACCTCGCGGTCGAAGTTGCCGGCGCTCCGGTGGTTCCCTTCGGCGTCCCGCCAGCTGCTCCCGGTCTCGTCCATCACCTGGAGCGCCTCGAGGCCGACGTCCGGGAAGCGTTTCGCGGTGAAGCCCGCCTCGGTGAGCATGGCCTCGAACCGGTCCCAAATGACGATGTTTTTACCGGGGAGGCCGTTCTCCCTCAGCCAGCGGACGAGCGCTTCCACCACCTCGGGCCGTGTGTTGATGAGGGGGGCCCCCACGGGGTTGACCTTGATCCCCACGATGTCGGTCTTGTCGAAGAGGAGCTTGAAACTCTCCTTGTCGTCTTTGCCGGTGAGGGTGCGGACCCCGGTGCGGACCATGGCGTCCACCACCTTGCCGTTCACCGCGTCTCCCTCGAGCGACGCCGGGTCGACCACCGAGACCACTTTTCCGGGGAAGGGCCCGGGAATGGCGTGCGGGCCTTTTTTCACCTTCATAAAATCGGCGAGGTTGGTCTCGGTGGGCGCCGGTTTGGCCGGCGGGGTCTCCGCCGCGAGGGACGGGACCCCCAGCACCGCCAGGCTCGCGCCGGCCGCCCCCGCGGCCCGGACAAAGTCCCGGCGGCTCCACTCGCCGCGTTCAACGCTCTCAGGCTTTTCCACGCTCATCCGTTTCCTCCTTCCCTGTCGTGTTCCGGGTCGACCTCCGCGTTTCCTTTCATCTTACCGCCAAAGCGAGGATTTGTTGCAGGAGATCCGTCACAACCCGTAAAAAACACCCGCGGAGCACGCGAACGAACGCGAACTGGAAGCCCGTAACCCGAAAAGATCGCAGAATTGCCATGTTCGCGTCGATTGGCGCAATTCGCGGGAAAGCACCCTTTCCCGGCTTTACCCGCGGGGGCGTCACTTCTCCGCGATCTCCATCTCGCTCCGTGCGGTGACGCGCGTCCCCGGGGGGACGGAGTGGGTCAGCCAGACGTTGCCGCCGATCACCGACCCCTTCCCCACGACGGTTTCCCCCCCCAGGATGGTGGCCCCGGCGTAGAGGGTGACGTCGTCCTCGAGGGTGGGGTGACGCTTGCGGCCGGCGTTCTCTTTCCGCACCGAGAGGGCCCCCAGCGTCACCCCCTGGTAGATCTTCACGTTGTTTCCGATGAGGGTGGTCTCCCCGATGACGACGCCGGTGCCGTGGTCGATGAAGAACCCTTCGCCGATGGTGGCCCCGGGGTGGATGTCGATGCCCGTCTCGCCGTGGATGTGCTCGCTCATGATGCGCGGGATCAGGGGGACTCCCTCCCGGTGAAGGAAGTGGGCGATGCGGTGGACGGTGATGGCTTCCATCCCGGGGTAGCAGGTTATGACCTCCTCCCGGCTGCGCGCGGCGGGGTCCCCCCGGAAGGCGGCCTCCACGTCCAGGTTCAGCAGCCGCCGGATCTCCGGGAGCGTGGAGAGAAGGCGGGTGGCGATCCGGTGCCCGGACGCCCGGCATTCGCCCAGGCGGATGCAGGCCTCGCCGTTCCGGCAATGGTGCTCGAGGCTCCGGCAGATCTCGGGCGCCAGGCGCTTGAGCACGAGGGAGCACTTCTCGCCGATGAAGTAGGTGAGGGCCGGCGGGTCCAGGTGCTCGGCGGCGTGAAACCCGGGAAACACCAGTTTCTGGAGGTCGTGCAGGACCTCGATGATCACTTCCGTGGAGGGGATGTTGGGGCCCTCGATGTGGTTGATGTTTCCGATCTCCTCGTAGCTCCGCCGGATGTCGGTCACGATCCGCGAGAGGGACTCCCCGGCTTGCAGCGCCGTTTTCATTCGACTGACCTCCCGTCCCCGGTCGTCGTCCGGCCGGGGACCCTGTGATGGAATGGATGCGCCCGCCGCGGGGTGGTTTCACGTCGTCGGGCCGCCCCCCAGTGTAACCCGCGGCCGGTTTCGGCGCAACCCAAGGAATGCGTTGATCCCGCGCCGGGGGACCGGGTATAATCGCAGCGGCGGACGGTAACCCGCGCAGGGATGGTGTTGGATGAAACCGAACCGGTTCGATATGGCGAGGAGGTCGAGGACAGCGGTCCTCCTGCTGGCGCTCGGGGCGCTCCTCTCCGGGAGTGTGCGGCCGGCCCCGCCGGACGCCCGCCTGCGCAACCTTCACAAGGGGCTCGTCCTCTTCCTGAGCGCCGACTACGTCAAGGCGGAGGCGGCGTTGCGGACACACCTCACCGCCTCGAAGGAGAAGTACGGCCTGGCGGCTTTCCTCCTGGGCGCCTGCCTGACCGCCCGTTCCTTCACCGAGGCGGAGAAGTCCGCCGAACTCCTCGAGGAAGGGACCCGCCGCTTCCGTGAAGCCAAACGGTGGGGGGCTTTCCGCCTTCCCGACGATTTGAAAACGCTGATCTCCCCCCGAATCCTGAACGTTTACTACCGGGCCGGGACCCGGTGAGGGCATCCGGACGCCTGAAGACGGACGTTGCCGCTCACCGGGGGCGGGGGTCGGGGTCGGCGGCGGCCCGGCCCGTTGAACCGGGGCGCGAATGACGACCGAAGCCCGCGAAGGGAGGACCCCATGATCGACCGCCGGTCGGGCGCCGTGCGCATCCTGCTGGTTTCGCTCCTGCCGGCGCTGCTCTTCCTGGCCTTCAACCTCGACCGGTGCCCGGGCGGGCCGCTGCTCCCCCTGGACGACGCTTACATCTACCTCCAGTACGCCCGGCAGCTCGCCCACGGCCAGGGTTTCCACTACACCCCGGGAAACGGGCCCTCCACCGCGGCCACCAGTTACCTCTACACGGCCCTCCTGGTCCCGCTCGCGGCGGTGTTCGGCGACCCCGGCGCCTTCGCCCTCGCCCTGTTCGGGCTGAACCTGGCCCTGTGGGCGCTTTTCCTTGCCGTGGCCTTCGCCTGGATGCGCTGCGCCTCGGGGTCGACGGGGTGGTCCTGGGTCTTCGTCGCGTCCCTGGCGCTCTGCGGCCCGCTGGTCTGGGGGTTCTTCAGCGGGATGGAGATCCCGCTCACGGCCCTGGGGCTGGCCCTCGGGCTGTGGGCCTTCGCCCGCAGGGAACGGGAAGGCCGTTACCCCGGCTGGACGGGGTGGGCGCTCTGCCTGCTGACCCTGTCCCGCCCGGAAGGCCTCGGCATGGCCGCCCTCCTGTGCGTCCTGGCCGCCTGGAACGGTCGCGCGGGGGAAAAGCGGAGGGGGGCGGCCCTGGCCCGGCTCCTCGCCCCCCCGGCGGCGGGCGCGGCCCTGTACTTCGGGCTCAATCTCGCCATCGCGGGAAGCTGGGTGCCGCAGAGCGCCTCGGACAAGCTCAATTTTTTAGCGTACCCGCTGGGGCGTGCGCTCCTGCTGTCCACGGCCTACGTGGTGGACGTGATGAAAGGCCTCCTCGGCGGGACCTACCCCACGGGGGCCCCGGTAGGCTTCGGGGGGACCAAGACGGCCCTCTTCTTCGCCCCCCTCACCCTGCTGGTGGCTGTCCCCGCCGCGTGGGTCTCCGCGTCGTCCTTTCTCCGCTCGCGCCGTTTCGGGGGGGAACTGGCCGCCGGCCTCCTCCTCGCGGTCCAGGTGGGGTTCGTCGCCGTGACCAGCTTGTCCGGGTTCCAGAATCACCGCTACCTGGTCCCCGTCCTGCCCCTGGTGCTCTTTCTCTATTTCCGCTCGCTCCAGTGGGCGGAACGGGGGGGGTGCCCCGATCCCGCCGCCGAGCCCGCGGGACCCGTCGGCGACGTCCCGGCGGGCGGCGGGCCGCGGGGGGACGAAACCCCGCCGCCCCGGGGGGGCCTTCGCCGGCTCGCCCAGGCCCTGGCCGCCTGGCAGTTCCTGTTTTTGGCCCCGTCCCTGCTGTTCTGGGCGGCCGCCTACGCCGTGGAGGCGGGGAACCTCCGGACCCTCACCGACGAGGTGGCGCCGAAACTGCGCGAACTGGCCCCGAAGGGCCCCGTGGCGATCCTGGACGCGGGGGTCATCCCCTACGCCTCGGGCGTCGACATCGTGGACCTGCTCGGCCTGACCACGCCGGGTTTCCGGGGCGCGGCCGCGGACGGGCCCGGGGCCCTCGCCGAGGCCCTGGCCCACCTGCCGGCCGAGCGGCAGCCCGTCTACGCCGCCCTCCAGGACTACACCGGCGTGAGCGCCCCCGCGGACACGGGCTTCCTGAAGGTTCCCGGGAAACGCCCCCTGTGGTCGAGTTCCGGGGTGTACAGCAGCCGGTACGAGATCTGGGACCTTTCGGAGCGAACCTGGTTGAAGACCCCCGCGCCCGCCGTCGCTCTCGGCGGAAGGGCCGGGCGGGAGGCCGACCGGCTGGACGTCGCCTGGCTGCCGGACGAGCGGTCCCACGCCTACGCCGTGGCGGCCCCCGCTCCGGGCGTGATCTACAAGTCCGCCCTCCTGGCGGCCATCCCCGGTGGGACGCCCCGGGTGGAAGGCGGCCGCCTGGTCCTCTCCGGCGAGTCGTTCCGGCTGCGCCCGCCCCGCCCGGGCCCCGCCCTCCTGGTGGTCCGGCTGGCCTTCTCGGGGGAGGTGGACGTGGTGTCGGACTGGCAGACCCGGAGGGTGCGCTTCGACTTCCGGACGGAGTGCCCGCTCCTGTCGGTGAACGGACGGACCGTCCCGGGCACGCTTCACCCGGACCCGCTCCCCGGCTTCGCCCTCGCCGCGTTTCCCCTCCCGGAGGACCTTGCCCGTGGACAGCGCCCGCTTTTCGAATTGAGAGGGGGGTACTTCGCCCTCAGCCACCACCTCTACGACACGGCGTCACCCGCCGGGCGTTGAGCGCTTCCGGGTCCGTCACTGCTTGACCAGCTCGACGCGGCGGTTCTTCGCCTTGCCCTCTTCGGTGGCGTTGGTGGCCACCGGGGCGAACTGGCCGCAACCGAAGGACCGCAGCCGGGCGGCGGCGATGCCGTGGTCCCTGACCAGCGCCTGGAGGACGGCCTCGGCCCGGGCCCGGGACAACTCCAGGTTGCTGTCGATCCCGCCGGCGCCGTCGGTGTGCCCCACCACGAAGATCTTCAGGGCGAGGTCGGTCTTCAGGAGCTTGGCGATCTCGGCGATGACTTCCGTGGACTCGGGCTTGAGGGTCGCCTTGTTGGTGTCGAAGTGGATGCCGTACACTGCCGCATGGCCGGTGGCCCGGAGGTCCTGGGCGAAGACGTCGGCGTTGGCCTGGACGTCCTGCTGCATGGCCCCTTTCTGGACGATGTACAGCTGGTACTTGCCCGTGAACTCGGCCGTCACCTCCACCCAGATCTCCTGGCCGCCCCGGTTGATCCGGAAGGTGTCCTTGCCCTTCTCCCCGTAGACGAGGGTCCCGCCGAGCTGCCCAACGGCGTTCTCGTAGTTGCGCAGGATCTGGATGTCGCTGGGCTTCGTGGTCCAGGTGGCCTGGGGGAGGTAGAAGATGCGCCAGGACGGCCCTTCCACCGTGACCGTCTTCCCCTTGGCGACCACGAAGGGGCGGGAGTCGAACTGCTTTTGGGCGCAGGAGTGGATCCAGTAGCCCGGCATGCGGGTGAAGAGCGGGTGGTCCTTGCAGCCCGTGGCGTCCTTTTGCTCGGCGCGGGCGCCGGCGGGGAGGGCCAGGCAGAGGATCATGGCGAGGAGAGCGAGCGTTTTTTTCATGGTTCTTCCTTTCTTACAGAGTTTTTGAGAGCGCACACCGAGACAGGTTAGAGACAAGCCGGGGATGCCTCACGCAAAGACGCCAAGCCTCGCAAAGAAACGGAAGATCGGACCGGGACCCCTCTGCGAGGCTTCGCGTCTTGTCGCCGTTGCGAGAGACCGAGTCGGCTGCCTCCACCGCGGTTTCGGGCAGACGGTCACTCCAGGGTGATCTCGGCCTCGGGGATGCCGTTGCGGACCGTCAAGGGGTTCGACTTCCCGTTGAACCCCAAATTTTTCAAGCCCTTCCCGGCGCCGTGGAGCCGGACGAGGAGGCGTTTCGGGGCGAAGTCCGGGACCCCCTCGCGCCTGACCTCGAGGGTGGGGTCACCGGCCTTCTCCGTGAGGCTGAACCGGAGGAGCGTCCACTTCCCCTGTTCCACGCAGGCCCGGGTCTTCCCGTCGTCCTGGTAGAGGCGCCCCTCGGCGGTCCCCTGGCCCAGGTAGCAATCCAGCACGATCCGGGAGGCCGGGAAGGCGGCCGTGTTTTCGCCGGGCTCCATGGAAGGCACGATGCTGCCCCCGCGGATGAAGACCGGGATCTTTTCCAGCGGGGCATCGACGTAACGGCTCTCCCCCTTCGATTCCAGGTCGACGCCCGTCCAGAAGTCGTACCAGCGGCCGGCGGGGAGATAGACCGCCCGGCCCGTCGCCCCCGGCTCCGTCACCGGCGCCACCAGGAAGTCGTCGCCCCAGTAGTACTGCTGGGCCGCGTCCCAGGCGGCGGGGTCGGCCTCGTGGCGGAAGAAGACGGGTTGCATCAGGGGCCGACGCTCCTGGAGTGACGTCCGCAGGGAGGTGTAGAGGTAGGGGAAGAGCCGGTACCGGAGCCGGATGCAGTCGACGGCGATCTTCTCCACCTCCGGCCCGAAGGTCCAGGGCTCCTTCGGAATGCACTGCTCGACGAAGAAGTAGTGGGTCCGGAAGAAGGGGCTGAAGCAGGAGAACTGCGTCCAGCGGGCGAAAAGTTCCGGGGTGCAGCGGCCGCCGAAGCCGCCGTTGTCGGCCCCGCAGACGGGGAAGCCCGACAGGTTCAGGCTGAGGAGCAGCTGGATG
Source organism: Acidobacteriota bacterium (assembly GCA_018001935.1). Classification (NCBI taxonomy): domain Bacteria; kingdom Pseudomonadati; phylum Acidobacteriota; species Acidobacteriota bacterium. The sequence goes on along the minus strand of JAGNHB010000009.1, from coordinate 29,773 downwards.
CTGTGACGCAGCGACGGCCAGTCGCTGAGGATGTCCCCGGTCCAGATGGCACTGTAGCGCTGCCCCGAGGCGAAGGTGTTGCGCATGAGGACGAAGGGGCGGCGCCCGTCGTAGTCCGCCTGGGCCTTCCAGGTGGCCATGCCCTCGTAGAGGCCGTAGGCGTTGTGGAAGAAGCGGTGGGGCACCGTCCCGAAGTCGGGGGAGCGGCTCACCACGTTCTCGTCCAGGGTCCCCTCCACCAGGGGTCCGGGCATCTTGGTGGTCTCGTCGTAGCGGATCATGCTCCAGGCCTTGTTGAAGGTGGCGGGCTCGGACATGTCGTTCTTGAAGGCGTCCACGCCGACGTCGAGGTAGGCGCGGTGGCGGTCGGCCCACCACTGGCGGCACTTCGCCTGGAGGAAGTCGGGGAAGGCCGAGTAGCCGGGCCAGATGTTGTTGGCGTAGAGCTTCCCGTCGAGGGTCTTGAGAAAATAGCCTTCCTTGCGGCCCTCGTTGAAGACCGGGTAGTCCTCGTTGAGCTGAATGCCGGGGTCCACGATGGTCAGGACCTTCAAGCCCATGCCATGGAGCTTTTCGATCATGCCCTTCGGGTCGGGGAAGTGGGCGGCGTTCCAGGTGAAGGGGCGGTACTGGTCCTGGTGGATGATGTCCAGGTAGAAGGCGTCGCAGGGGACCTTCCGGTCCCGGAACTCCCGGGCGAGGTCCAGCAGGCGCTTTTCGGGGAAGTAGGTGTGGGAGGACTGGTGGTACCCCAGGGCCCAGGCGGGGGGCAGGGCCGCGGTCCCCGTGAGGGCCTGGTAATCCGCGACCACGTCCGGGAGGGCCGCCCCCGCGAACAGGTAGAAATCCGCCTGGGCGTTGGCCGTGGAGAAGAAGGACTCGCCGCGGCGGGAGAAGCCGAAGTCGAACTCCACGTCCGAGGCGTCGTCCACGAAGACGCCGCGGGCGCCGTCGCCTTTGCACCGGGTCTGGAGGTAGAAGGGGATGCTGGCGTAGAGCGGGTCCTTGCTCTCGTGGTAGCCGTAGGCGTCGGAGTTCCACATGACGAACTTCTGCCCGGCCCGGTTGAGGGACCCGGCCTTCATGCCCAGGCCGTAGACCCGGTCCTCGGGGTGGAGGGGTGAAATCACGTAGATCCGCCCGTCCTGGCGGGAGTGGACGAAGCGGAAGCGATCGACGCCCTTGCCCCGGGGGACCTCGAGGGAGGCGTCCTTTCGCAGGACGGTGCAGACCGGGGGGGTCGGCGCGCCCCGGGAGGGAGCGAAGAGGGCGATCCGGTCCGGCGAGTCGACGACGTGGAGGGCGAGCGCCTGCCCCGGGTCCTTCACGGCCAGCCCCGGGTGGACGTCGCCGTGGTCGGCGGACTTGCGGCGGGCGACGACGTGGAGGGCCTTCCCTTCCAGGGTGAACCGAAGCGCGAACGCCCCGGTTTCCACCACCACGGCGGGACCGTCGTTCCGGACGTTCAGGACCGAGCCCGCCGGGACGGCCTGGCTCTCGGCCAGCGGGTCCGCCCACGGCGTGGGGAGCTGGATGACGTGCCGCAGGATCAGCGGCGGGATGAAGACCTCGTCCGGGTTGGAGACCTTCATCTCCTTGTAGAGGTCGGTGGTTTTCGGGTCGGCCCCCGCCACCCACCCCCACACGATCGCCAGCACCGCTCCGGCGAAAACAACCCCGCGAAGAATACCACTCACCCGGCGAAAACCATTTCTCATCACGCCTCCATTTCAGCCCGCGAATAACGCGAATTCACGCGAATACCAATCCGAATTTACAAACGATGAACACAACATCTCAAGTCCCTTTCCGGCTCCGGGAAAGCAGGAGAACTATCAGGAAGTACTCGGGAAGGAAAATGGAATCACAGAGCCAATAATACTCAAACCCTTGTATTATAAGACAGACAGCCCGAAGTCTACTCCTCTGTTTCGGCGTTTTGGCCCGATTCGCGAGGATTTGCGTTATTCGCGGGCCAATCCTTCACGTCATTCGCGGGCCAATCCGCCGGGAACTCCGGGGTGTAGCGTTCGAGGGGCTCACGGACGACTGCCTGGCCGCGGGGGGCCGTCAGGACGATCCGCTGGTACTCCAGTTGGGGGTGGTGGCCGAAGTTGAGAAGGATCCCGAGGCGGTATTTGGCGGCGTGGAGGGCGTTCAATGCCTGCGAAACGTGGGCGTCCACCAGCTCGGAAACCGATTTGATCTCAACGAGGATTTTGCCGTAGCAGGTGAAGTCGGGCCGGAATTCCCTGCGAAGCTGGGTGCCCCGGTAATCCGGATGGAAGGCGGGCTGGACCTCGTGGGGGATTCCCTGGAACTTGAACTCGATTTCCAGGCACTCCTGGTACACGGCTTCCAGGAACCCGCACCCCATGCGGTTGTACACCTCGAACGCGGCCCCGACGATGCGGTAGCACTCCTCAGGGTAAATCAACTCGGCCAAGATCCCTCCTGATTGCCCACGAATTCCTGCCCGCGAATAACGCGAATTTGCGCGAATACGGACAGCAGAAAAAAGCGACGATCGGGAAACGCCCGAGACCTGAATTGAAGACAGGCTTTGGCTTACTCCCTGTAACGACTCTGTTTCTGAATTCCCCCTTCTCCTTTCTGATTCGCGTCAATTCGCGTCATTCGCGGGCTAATCCCCTCGGGTTATTTCGAGGGGAGGCGGTAGCTTTTCTTGTGGGTGACCTTCCCGTCGACGCCGGCGAGGCTCACGCTCACGCGGAACTCCTTGCCCGCTTTGGCCTCAGGGGCGGGGAAGCCCAGCACGTAGGTGAAGTGGATCCGCTGGAGCAGGGTGATGAGGGCCTTGGTGATCCCGTTCGCCGTGGTGGGGTAGACGGCCTCGCCGCCGGTGGTGCGGGCCATCTCGCCGACGGACCCCTCGTAGGTGCGGTTGAAGGTGTCGTTGTTGCCTATGGGGAGCCGCATGACGAACATGGGCACCGAGATCTCCTTGAGCTTTTCACGGGTCTTCTCGGCCTCGGTGGTGAAGTCGGCGGTGGTGTAGCGCTTCCGGTAGTTGTAAATCTCGCTGTCGGTGAAGAAGATGACCGCCACGCGGACGTTGTTGTGCTTGATGAAGAGCCCGTTGAGGTTCTCGGCGACGGGGACCACCGCCTCCAGGAAGCCCGGCTTGCCCTTGGTGTTGTAGTTCATGATGGCCTCCTTGAGCTTGGCGGGGTCGCCCGTGTTGTTCTGGAGGACCCGCAGGCCGTCGTTGCACGACATCACCATGACCTGGATGCTCGGGGGAAGCGCGGAGACGAAGTTGCACAGCTCCTTCCGCAGGGCGTCGATGTTGGAGGCGTCGCCGGTGGTGTCCATGACGAAGACCAGGAGGACCGGGCTCTCGGACCCGAGGAACACGCCGGGGGTGACGTCCTTCTTGTCCTGCTGGACCTTGAAGTTCTCCGCCTTGAGCCCCGCAAGCCCCTGGCCGGACCCGTCTTCCGCGAAGACGCCCAGTTTGACGAAGGAGGCCGCCGTCTGTTCCTCGCAGGGTGCGAGCCCGCAGGCGCAGACGAACAGGGCGGCCAGGATCAGGAAACGATGTCGATTCATGGTTTATCACCTCATCAAAAATTTATCGTTCACATCAACCATCGGTATCGGTATCGCTATCGGTATCGCTATCGGGGTCGCTATCGCTATCGGTATCGCAATCGCTCTCGCACTCCCTCCGCCGTCGTCTTCATCCAATCGGTCTGGCTTGGGATCGATGCCGATCGCGATCCGGTTGGCGATAGCAGCGATTGCGACCCCGACCCCGATCCCGATAACGATACTGAAGGGGTGGGAAACGGGGTGGTCGGGACACGCTGACAGATGCATTTTATCCGATCCGGTTCACCCGGCGATGAAAAAAAAGGGATGCGGCCGCGCCGCATCCCTTTTTCGGAGTCCATCCGGCCGAGGCCGGGTCGAACCCTGGGCTAGAAGATGTACTTCAGGGAGAACTGCATGATGCGCCAGCTCGCGTTGCGCGTGCCGGTGATCCGGCCGATGTTGCCGTTCCAGCTCTCGCTGTTGACCGAGGACTCGGGGTAGTTGAACTGGGGCGTGTTCAGGATGTTGAACACTTCCCAGCGGAATTCCAGCTTGGTCTCGGCGAAGATGGGGAAGTCCTTGTACAGGGCCATGTCGATGGTGCGGTAGCGGGGCCCGTTGAGGATGTTGCGGCCCGCGTTGCCGTAGTGGACCGGGTCGCCCAGCTTGTCGTCGAAGGCCGCGTAGTTGAACCAGTGGTCGGGGGAGCGGTCGCCGTAGGGCAGGTTCCCGTCGCCGACGCGGTCGGGGCGGCTGCTGCCCCAGTGGATCGGCAGGGAGCCCATGCGGTTCCAGACGTTGGGGGTGAACCAGCCGCCGGACTCGAAGGTGATGATGCCATTGAGCTGCCAGCCGCCGATGAAGAAGTTGGCCACGGAGCCCACGTCGCTGCCGTACTTGCGGCCCTTGCCGAAGGGCAGGTCCCAGATGAAGCTGCAGCTGAAGCGGTGCCGGATGTCGTAGCCGGAGTTGGCGCGCTCGGCCCTCAGGTTGTAGACGTCCTGGGGCTCGGCGGCCATGCCGCCGGTGCCGTAGCCCGAGATGGCGCCCGGGGAGTCGTCGATGGAGTGGGACCAGGTGTAGGAGCCCAGGATGGCGAAGCCGTTGGAGAAGCGCTTGTCGGCCTTGAGCTGGAGGGCGTGGTAGAAGGAGTTGGCCCGGAACTCGTAGGCCATGATGTTGTCCGTGACGTGGGTGAAGGGACGGGTCCAGTTGTTGCCGTTCACGTCGAAGGAGGCGGGGAAGTTGATGTTGCGGACCCCGCCGAGGAAGGTGCCCCGGGTGCCCACGTAGGAGCCGCTGACCAGCAGGTCGCGGAACAGCTCCCGCTCGAGGGTCAGGTTCCACTGCTGCACGAAGGGGGTGTGGGCCTCGATCTCACGCCACTTCACGAGCCCGCGCGGGTTGGCCGGGTCGGCCGGGGGCGGGTAGGGGATGGCCACGCTCAGGCGGTAAATGTTGGCGCCCCAGGATTCCATCACGTTGGAATAGGGGTAGTTGGAGGAGAGGGAGGTGTCCAGGCCGCCGTTCTCCACGGCGTAGAACACCCCGTAACCGGCGCGCAGGACGGTCTTGCTGTCCTCGGTGAGGGAGTAGGCGAAACCGATGCGGGGGCCGAAGTTGGTGTAGCGGGTCTTCAGGTTGTTGCCGTCCACCATGAACTGGGTGGCTTCGGGCTGCCCCGCGAAGCTGACGAGGTTGAAGTTGGACTCGCGCCCCAGGACTTCCGTGATGGGGGTGAAGATGTCCCAGCGCAGGCCGAGGTTGACGGTCAGGCGGGAGGTGAGCTTCCAGTCGTCCTGGGCGAAGAGGCCCAACTCCCAGGACCGCATGCCGAAGGAGCCGTGGAGGGCGCCCTTGGCAGCGTGGTTGGCCCAGCCGGTGGCGCAGTCGTTGACGCTGTTGAACTCGTAGAAGCCCTTGGCCCACTGCTGCTGGAAGTAGTTCTGCTGGCGGCGGTTCAGGTTGAAGCCGAACTTGAAGGTGTGCTTGCCGGTGATCCAGGTCAGGGTGTCGTTGTAGGAGAAGGTGTTCTCGGGCAGGGTGTAGGGGCCGTAGTCGCCGACCCACTCGAGTCCGTTGACGTTGATCAGGGGCATGCCGGAGGTCAGGTCGTCGAAGTTGACGCCGGGGATGCCGATCTCGTCGGCGGCCATGATGCCGTAGTTGGTGGGGAACCACCCGAGGTGGACCCGGTGGAAGCCGGCGCGGAACTCGTTGACCAGGGAGGGGCTGAAGATGTGGGTCTCGCCGAGGGCGGCGCCCCAGGTGTTGCCGGAGTTGTCGCCCGAGCCCCAGCCCGCGTAGAGCGGGAGCGGGAGCTTGCTGCCCATGATGGTGTGGTCGCGGGCCCAGCTGAAACGGCCGAACATGTTGTCGTTCTCGGAGAAGTTGTGGTCGATGCGGATGTCGAACTGGTCCGACGTCGTGGACCGGGAACGCTGGTTGTCGGCGTACTGGTTCGTCCCGACGTTGGGCAGGGGGAAAGCGTTGAAGTAGTTGATGGCGACAGGGTCAACCACCCCGACATAGTTGGACGGGGAACGCTCGGCGACCGTCGGCACGTTGACGGTGGAGGGCTGCGGGATTCGCAGGCGCAAGCCCTGGTAGTCGCCGAAGAAGAAGGTCTTGTTCTTGATGATGGGCCCGCCGATGGTGAAGCCGAACTGGTTCTGGCGGAGCGGGGTCTTCTCGGCCTGGTCCTGTGGGGCGTTCTTGTTGTTCTCCCAGCTGTTGGCGTCGAAGATCTCGTTGCGGACAAACCAGAAGAGGGTCCCGTTGATGTCGTTGGTGCCCGACTTCAGGGTGGCGTTGACCAGGGCGCCGCCCGCGCGGCCGAACTCGGCCGAGGCATTGGAGGTCTCCACCTTGAACTCGGCGATGGCGTCGAGGTTCGGGAAGATGGAGATGGACCCGACGAAGGACTCGTTGTTGTCCACGCCGTCCAGCATGAAGTTGTTCTGGTTCTCGCGGACGCCGTTGGCGCTCATGGAGGCGTTGCCCGACCAGTAGTAGCGCATGGTCTCCGCGTTGCCGGCCGCGCCGTCCATGGCGCCGTAGGTGCCGCGGGTCACGCCGGGGGTCAGGGTGGCCAACTGGACGAAGTTACGGCCATTGAGCGGCATGCGCTCGATGATCTTGTCGTTGATGACCTGGCCGAGGGTGGCGTCCACCGTGTTGACCTGCATGACGTCGGCCTGGACCGTCACCACGCTGGAGATCGCCCCGACCTTCAGGACGACGTCCGACCGGACGTTCTGGCCGACCTGCAGCCGGATGCCGGTCTGCTCGTACTTCTGGAACCCGTCGAGCGAGGCCTCCAGCTTGTACGGGCCGATGATGAGGGTGGGGAACGAGTAGAACCCCGAGTCGTTGGACAGGCATTCCAGGGTCTGATTGGTGTCCGTGTTGGTCACGGTCACGGTGACGCCCGGGATGATGCTGCCGGACTCGTCGGTGACGGTGCCGCTGAGCGCCGCGCGCTCGCCCGCCGCCATCACCGGTGTCCCAATCGCAAGTACAACCGCGATCAGAAACAACAGTTTGCGCATAATCACAACCTCCCTTGATTGGATATTGGGTCGTTCGCAAAGCCGTGCTGCGTCGAAAAGCAGCCGAAACCAATGCAATAAAGGACTTTTAAAGCAAATTGCATGCCACGTAAACCGAATTTTTATAGTAATGCTTCCGATTCACAAAAAAGTCGTTAGGCGGTTGGGGTCGGGGCGGGCCACACGCTGATTCGACAAAAAATCCAAGAATTTGAATTGATCAAACAAAAATTTGAATTCCGTCCGGCGGCGTGAGTGGCGGGCGAAATACATGCTTAAACTATAGGTCTATAAGTGGTTATTGCGGAGTTGGTCCGTTGGGGGGCTGGGCTAGGCCCCGTCTTTGCGGACAGGGAAATCCATGAAAACCCGGTGACTGTCCCCCCGGGGCGAAAACAAATGTTAATCCGGTGTGAAGATTTTTCAAATAGTGTTTATATTCAGGTTTTTGCAAACAAACAAGCAAATCTCAATAAATCCGGACGGGGGAGACGGCCTCTGCGGTGGCGCGGGTGATCTTGTCCGTGACCCGGGCCTTCACCTGGTATTCCCCTGTGCGGTCCAGCCGGATGGACTGCATCCAGAACAGGACCAGCTTGTTCCCGCGCAGGATGGGGTAGACCTGGGAGACGGAGTCGGGCGGCAGCTCCACGGGCTCGTCGCCGCGGAAAACCTTCACGTCCAGTTCCCACTGCGGCTTGAGGGTGGCGCCGTCCACGCCGAGGTTGTAGACCTCGAGGTAGCCGGCGATGGAGGTGCCGTTGCGGACCTTGCCCAGGTTCGGGTAGAGCTTGAGGTTCCCCTCGAGGATGAAGGGGTCCGTGAGGGTTTCCCCCGGCCCGGCGGGGGAGACCCGGTCGGCCAGGACGAGGGCGCTGGTGCACAGGCCGTTCTCGGGGGCGGAGGGGAGGGCGAGGGCCTTCTCGAGCACCGCGGTGTTGCCGGAGTGGGCGTCCTTGAGGACGATGCTCATGCGGAAGCGGCCGGGGACCATGGGGATGCACCGCTGGTAAAGGGCCGGCGCGGCCAGGACGCGGTTGTTGCCGACCTGCTCCGCGGACAGTTCCTGGACGATGGTGTCCTCGAACTCGTACACGATGCGGCCCGAGAGGGACTGCACGAGTCCGTAGAGCTCCACCTTCGCCTGGTGGACCCCGCCGGCCCTGGCTTCCTTGTACTGAAGGGCGGACTTGGGGATGGCCAGGGTCACGGGGACCATGAAGCGGTTGGGGGAGAGCTGGACGAAGAACCAGCTGCACTCGGCGGGGAGGGTGGCGGAGCCCATGCGGGTGGACACCATCTGCTGGAGGTCCTTGAACTGGATCTCGGGCGGCCGGCGAAGCTGGAAGAACTGCTGGTACCGGGCGAAGGTCTTGTTGAGTTCCCCCCACCGGAACATGCTGGAGCCGGAAACGTTCTTGATCCCCATGTTGCGGATCCGGTCCTCCCGGGTCTCGTAGCCCAGGGTCTCCAGGAGGGTGTTCCCGGCGCCGCTGGCGTAGAGGAGGGCGTCCTTCTCCTCGGGGGAGATGGCCATCCGGTACTCGTTGGTGAGGGTGGAGTCGACGAACTCGATGGAGATGTTGTCGCCGATGCCCTCGATGTGGTTGTAGGTCCACACCTCGTAGGGGAAGGTGGTGGTGTGGCCGCCCCCCTGGTTCAGGTCGCGGTTGTAGACGTGGCCGGAGGGGTTGCTCTCGATCAGGTTGGGCTTCCCGAAGAGGATGTAGATCTTGCCCCGGTCCGTCTTCCAGCCCGGCTTGCCGCTCTGGAAGTGGTCGTTGGCGTAGGCGATGCGGCGGTAGTGCTCGTTCTTGAACTCGTTGCCGGACACCAGGGGGTTGGGGTTGCGGCGGACCCAGAACTGCTCGATGAAGGTGTCGCGTTCGTCGTCGGTGGTGAGCTTGCCGAAGATGGCCCGTTCCTCGTCGGTGATGATGTACACCACGTCCTCCTCGAGCCACTTCTTGTAGTGCCGGGGCTGCTCCTCCTTGTTGAGTTTCCTCTTGTCCGCCTTCGCCGCCTTGCTCTCCGGCGGGGCCGCGAGGCACAGCCCGAACGCCGCCGCCAGCGCCAGGATCCACCATCGTTTTGTCTTCATGCTTTCACCGCCCGCCTGCGCCGATTTTGCCGCCGGGCAGCCCGGTCTGTCCGCGGGCCGGCCGGGGCGGCCCCTAAAGTATACCACATCGACTCCCGCTGGATAACGAAAGGGTTTGGCCAAGAAAATTCGGTTCCAAATCGCTATCGGTGTGTTATGCTGAGGCGTTTTCGGAAGGACGCAAAAACAACCCCGGGAGGTTTTCATGGAGACCGGCACCCCGACCTCGACCGTTTCGGTGGCGCGGCCGCCGCTCAGTGCCCGCCAGATGTTCGACATGGCCATCGGTTTCCTCGGCCTGCAGTTCGCGTGGCAGATCCAGATGGGCCAGATGAGTTCCCTGTACAAGACGATGGGCGCCTCGGACACCGAGTTCTCCATCTTCTGGATGGCCGGTCCCATCACCGGCATCCTGGTGCAGCCCATCATCGGGTCCCTCAGCGACCGGACCTGGACCCGGATGGGCCGCCGCCGCCCGTTTTTTCTGATCGGGGCCATTTTGACGGCCACCGTGCTTCTCCTGATGCCGAACGTGACCTTCTTCATGCCCTCGCTGTTCTCGGCCCTGGTGATGGCCGCCGCTCTCCTGTGGATGCTGGACGCCAGCATCAATACCAGCATGGGGCCCTACCGGGCCCTGATCCCCGACATCGCCCCCCCTCAACAGCACGCGACGGCGAACGCCTGGATTGGGTGGGCGATCGGTCTGGGGGCCGTGGCGTCCGCCCAGATCGGGAGCCTTGACATTCACAAGTGGTTGGGGGGGGACAAACCCGAACTGTCCTCCGGTTTCAGCCGTTTCATCTTGAAAATCGCTCCGACCAATACGCATATTCTTTTCTATGTCGGAGCGATAACCGTTCTCCTTGCCATAGGCTATACCGTGCTCAAGGTGAAAGAGTATCCCCCGGAGGACATGGAAGCCTTCCGCAAGGCGAAGGCGAACCGGGTGGGCTTCGGGCGCTGGGTCATGGACACGTGGGGCAGCATCCTGCATATGCCGAAAGATATGGCCAAACTTTGCCTGGTGCAGTTTTTCACGTGGTTCCCTTTCTTCTGTCTTTTCATCTTTTTCACGGTTTACGTCGCGGAGAACATCTACAAACCCACCAGCCGGCCCATGCCCTACGCCAATGCGGTTGCGCAGTTGAATTCGATGGAGGGTTCATCAAGCCGGGTGAAATGGTCTGTCGCTTCCGCGGATAAAGGCGGGTTGGTGGCTGTGACCGTCCAGGGGACGGATGGAAGCGTGATCAGCGAGATCACCCCCACGCTGAAAATCTCCTCTGAGGACGCGATTTTCCTGAAATTGCGGGAACAGGGAAAACCTTTTGTCCTGGTCCCAGTTCAGGGAAGGCCGGAAGGCAAGGGTTACTCGGTCTGCAATGAGGACGTCTACGGGGAAGGCAACCGGTGGGCCCAACAGTGTTTCATGATCTGGAACGTGGTGTGCCTCTTCGCCGCCATGATCATTGGACCGCTTGCGGACCGGTTCGGGAAAAAACTGATGCACTCGATCGGCCTTCTGGCCATGGCCGCAGGCTTCGGGATCTTCTTCTTTTCCATGAATGCCACGGCCGCCATGATCGGGATGGGCATCCTCGGCATTGGTTGGGCCACCACGGTCACCATGCCCTACGCGCTCCTGGCCGGGATCATCCCCAAGGGCAACGAGGGCCTGCTCATGGGAACGTTCAATATTTTCATCTGCATCCCTCAGTTGGTCTGCGCCGCCACCATGGGATGGATCGTGGACATGCTGGGCAACCGCCCCTTCGCTTTCGCCGTGGCGGCGGTGTCGGCGCTGATCGCGATGCTGGTGCTCCAGGCCGTCAAGGAGGAGAAGCCCGCAAAGGCGTGAAGACGCTTTTCCGGCCTCTCGCAAAGGCGCAAAGACGCCAGGCCTCGCAAAGGGGTTCGGCCGGCAGCTTGAGAAGTGGTACGGGATTATTAACTACTTTCTTTGCGAGGCTTTGCGGCTTGGCGCCCTGGCGTGAGGCGGAGAAATCCGAAACGTTTCGGGGGATTCAACGCCCCGGATCGAGGAGGTCGATCGTGATGTCTGAAAGCCTTTTGAATGCACCGTCCTGGGAGGCGGTCGTGGGCGCGCTGCCCGCGGGGTGGATGCAGGCCGCCCGGTGGTTCCGGCACAAGTCGGACCCGATCGTGTCCATCGCCTTCCACGACGGCGTCGACCTGACGCCCCACGCCGCCCCCTGCACCGGGCGGGTCGCCCTGCTGGTGGTGTCGGTGGGGATGGAATCCGGTCGGAGCGGGCTCTACCAGGTCCCCGTCCTCCTGGGGCCGGCGCCCGGCGGGGATGGGGGCTTTCCCGTGGAAGGGGGGTGGGCCGTCCGGGAAGCGGTAGACGTGCCGGCCTTCCACACGGCGGTCCGGCGGCTCATGGACGCCGGCACGGAGCTGCGCGGCCTCCGGGGGACCTTCCGCTTCGAACGCTACCCCGTCAAGGCCCCTTTCCAGAGCCGCCCGCTGGCCCAGACCTCCAGCAACTCCCTCGTCCTCGTCAAGGGGGACGACGTCCTCAAGTACATCCGGGGGCTCGAGCCGGGCGTCTCGCCGGAGCTTCAGATGAACCGCTTCTTCGCCCTCCGCGGCACGTTCGTGAACCTGCCCCCGCTCACGGGCGCGTTGAGCTGGCTCCCGGCCGAGGGGGGGGAGTGCACCCTGGCCATCGCCCAGCGCTTCGTGGAGAGCAGCGGGGACCTGTGGGCCTGGACCCAGGACTTCCTGAAATCCTTCCTCGACGCCCTCCCGCCGGGAGAGGGACCGGTGGAGGCGGACGTCGTGACGGAGCGGTGCCGGGAGTACCTCGACCGGACCACCCGGTTGGCGGAGGTCCTGGCCGACCTGCACCGGACCCTTCAGTCCGCCCCCGACGACCCCGCCTTCGCGCCGCAACCGGTCACCCCTTCCGACCTCGGGGCCTGGAGTGCCGCGATGCGCAGCGGCGCCGAGGCCGTCTTCGAGCGGATCGCCCGGCTGGCGCCGGGGGAGGGGCCCATCCTGCGGGACTTCTTCGACCGATTCCCTTCCATGCGCGAGCGTGCCCTCGAGGCCTTCGGCCGGCTGGCCGGCCTCGACCCCGCCGGATGGGTCAAGTGCCGCGTGCACGGCGATTTCCACCTAGGTCAGGCCCTCAAGACCCCCGACGACTTCATCCTCATGGACTTCGAGGGGGAGCCCCTCAAGTCCCAGGACCAGCGCGTCGCCCGCTACAGCCCGTTCAAGGACGTGGCCGGGCTGCTGCGCTCTTACAACTACGCCGCTTACGCCGCCCTGTTCGACTGGATGGAACGTCACGGCGCGGATACGCCCCCGTCACGGGCCGAATCCGCCGTACTGCAGTGGAATGCCGGGGTGGAGGCGGTCTTCCGTCGGCGCTACCTGGCGTCCGCGGGTGTGGCGCCGTCCGCGGGCCTCGACGCCTTCCTCGCCCTGCTCAAGCTGGAGAAGGCGGTCTACGAGCTGGATTACGAAATCAACAACCGGCCGGGCTGGTTGAGGATCCCCGTCTCGGGGATCGGCAGCTGCCTGCGTGAGGTATTTTCCGATGAAAACGCGTAAGGTTCCCAGCGGGGCCGCGGCCCTTTGCCTGCTGCTTCTCCTCGCGGCCTGCCCGGTTTTTGCCGGGGCGGTCCGGGTGGACAAGGTGGACCCGCCCTCCTGGTTCACCGACCTGGAGATGAAGGGCGTCATGCTCCTGCTGCAGGGCGAGAACCTGGCGGGCTGCGCCGTGAGCGCCGACCCGTCGGGGTCCGCGTCCGCCGAGGTCCTGGGCGCGTCCGCCAACGGTCACTACCTTTTCGTGGAGCTGACCCTGTCGCCGAAGGCGGCGCCGGGCGGCGTGGACCTCGTCCTCGCGAAGGGGGGGGCAACCACCCGGGTCGCCTTCCCCCTGCTGCGGTCCTGCAAGGGCCGCCACCTGCCGGCGGGGTTTTCCGCCCGGGACGTGATCTACCTGGTCATGCCCGACCGCTTCGCGGACGGCAACCCGGACAACAACGTCCAGCCGTCCAACCGGGCGGAGAGCCGACGCGACGATCTCAAGGGCTGGCACGGGGGCGATTTCGCGGGCGTCTCCCGGCACCTGGAGTACCTGCGGAACCTGGGGCTGACCGCCGTCTGGCTCACGCCCGTCTGCGAGAACGCGGGGCCCGTCTCCTACCACGGTTACCACGCCACCGACTTCTACCGCCCCGACCCCCACTTCGGCACCATGGACGAGTTCCGGGCCATGGTGGACAAGGCCCACGCCATGGGGCTCAAGGTGATCCAGGACCAGGTGGTCAACCACACCGGGCCCGAGCACCCCTGGGTCGCCGACCCGCCCACCCCGACCTGGTTCAACGGCACGCCCGGCCGGCACCTGAGCTGTGACTGGAACATCCCCGGCCTCGCGTCCCCCCACGCCTCGACGGTGAGCCAGGACGCCACGGTCCGCGGCTGGTTCGCGGGGATCCTCCCCGACCTCAACGGCGACGACCCCCGGCTCGTCCGCTACTTCACCCAGAACTCCATCTGGTGGGTGGCCCTGACGGGGATCGACGGCATCCGGCTCGACACGTACCCCTACATGGCCTACGGTTTCTGGAAGCAGTGGTTCCCGCCGCTCCGGAAGGAGTTCCCCGACCTTCGGGTGGTGGGCGAGGTCATGGAGTGGGTCCCCTCCCACATCGCCTACTGGCAGAAGGGTTTCCCCAAGACCGACGGCACCGCCGAGGGCCCCGAGAGTGTCATGGACTTCTGCACCATGACCGCCCTGCGGGGCGTCTACGCGGAGAAGGCGAGCTGGAAGCCGATCCGGGACCTCTACATGCTGGACTACCTCTACCCCGCCCCGGAGAGCGTCTTCACCATCCTGGACAACCACGACACCGTCCGCTTCGCCACGGCCGTGGGGAGCCGCGGGGCCGTCTACCGCAACGCCCTGGCCCTGAACCTCCTCCTGCGCGGCATCCCCCAGATCTACAGCGGCGGGGAGTTCGCCATGGAGGGGAACACCGACCCCGAGAACCGCAAGGACTTCCCCGGCGGGTTCCCCGGCGACACCGTGAGCGCCTTCACCGGCAAGGGGCTGGGCCCCGACGAGAAGGCCTGCCTGGAGTGGACCCGGAAGGTGCTGGGCGTCCGGGGCAAGTGCGACGCCCTTCAGACCGGGACGTTCACGGAACTCTTCGCGGACGGCGACGTGCTGCTGGTCCGCAAGGTCGGGGCGCAGACCGAGGCGGTGCTCCTCTTCCACCGGGGCGCGGCCGCCCGCGAGTTCGCGTGGGGCGTCTCCGCCTTCCCCGGCCTGAAGGGGGAGTGGACCGACGTGCTGCGCCGCGGCGAGGAGTTGGTGGTGGGCGACGAACTCCGGTGCGCCCTGGCCCCCTTCGACGTCCGGGTCTGGGTTCGCCCGGTTCAGCCTTCCGCCGGCGGCGGAAAGCCGGAATGATGGACCCGCGGACAATCCGGATCCATCAAGCCCCAGGGGTACAAGGGAGAAGAGCCATGAAGAAGAGTTGCTCGATGCTCACCGTGTTTTTTGTGGCCTGCCTCGGGGTTTCCGCCGCGGCAGACGGCCCCCTCGACTGCGGCGGCCGGACCGCCCGGGCCAGCGCGGCGTGGGTCCGGTCGGCGGTGGTGTACGAGGTCTTCACCCGCGCGTTTTCGAAGGCGGGCACGTTCGCCGAGGTCGAAAAGGCTCTCCCCCGGCTGAAGGGCCTGGGGGTCACCGTGGTCTGGCTGATGCCCATCCACAAGGTGGGCCAACTGAACCGGAAGGGGCACCTGGGCTGCCCTTACTCCGTGCAGGACTACTACAGCATCGATCCGGCGTACGGGGGCCCGGACGAGCTCAAGTCCCTGGTCAAGCGCGCCCACGGCCTCGGGATGAGGGTCGTCATCGACATGGTGGCCAACCACACCGCCTGGGACAGCGTCATGATGGAGAAAGACAAGACCTTCTACACGCGCGTGGACGGGAAGGTGGTGGCCCCCGTGCCCGACTGGACCGACACGGCGGACCTCGACTACGGCAACCCGGGCCTGCGCCGGTACATGACGGACATGCTCAAACACTGGGTGCGCGAGTTCGACCTGGACGGCTTCCGGTGCGACGTGGCCAACATGATCCCCCTCGACTTCTGGGAGAAGGCCCGGGAGGAACTGGAGAAGATCAAGCCGGAAATCCTGATGCTGGCGGAGGGCGACTGGCCCCAGGACCACCTGGCGGCCTTCGACCTCAGCTACAGCTGGACGTTCTACGAGGCGCTCATCGACGTCGTGGTGCGCGGGAAACCGGCGTCGTGGGTCGCGGAGGCCTACGCGAAGGAAATCGCCCCCTTCCCGAAGGGCGCGCTGCTGATGCGGTTCAACGACAACCACGACAAGGTCCGGGCCGTGAACCTCTTCGGCGACGAGGGGGCCCTGCTGACGGCCGCCGTGACCCTCACCGTGCCCGGCGTCCCCATGCTTTACAACGGCCAGGAGATCGGGGACCCCGTCCCGTCCAACGACCCCGCCCTGTTCGAGAAGTACGACATCCTCTGGGACAACCACCCGCCCCGGATCAAGCGCTTCGACCACCTCTACCGGACCCTCCTCGCCCTCCGCGCCGGCAGCGGGGCGCTGCGGGAAGGGGACATCGCCTTCCTCGCCACCGACCGGCCCGACGCGGTCTGCGCCTACTCCCGGACGGCCGGGCCCGAGACGGTGGTGGCCGTGGCCAACACCACCAACCGACCGGTGACGGTGAAGGTGGGCGGTTCCGGGGCCCCCCTGCCGGAAGGGCTGAAACGCCTCTACCCGGCCGACGGCGCGGCGACCCTGGCCCCCGGCGCCGCCCTGGACCTCAGGCCCTTTGAATTTCTCCTCTTCGGGCGAAGATGATCGCTGATCACTTGTGACGCGGTCGCAAAAAGTACCATCGCCCTCCGGGCGATGGCTCAAACAAAGGCCTTGCACACACTTTCCCCTTCGTTTTCCGACTTTTTGCGAACCCATCACTTGTAACAACCACTCATTACACTAATTCGCGCGGAGTGAGCCAGCGGAGCGACGCTCGGCCGGCATTCCTTCCTTCACACGGTTCCTGGTTGATTTCATATACCATTAGTGGAGATTAGTGCTATTAGTGGTTCAGAAAATTTTCCGGCCGGCGGGTCGGGCTGGGAGGCGGACGTCATGGTGAACAGGCGAAAACTCGCGAATCGTCGTGGGGTGAGTGCGGGTGGGGGTCCAGGGCGCCTTCATCGGCTCGTTGCGCTCGCCTTATGCTGGGCGGCCGCCGGCTGCGTCCTCGCGGCGCCCATCGACCCGGCGGGGCTCTTCCACGACTACGGGCGTTTCTACCTCCGGCCGTCCGAGCCCGGGCCCGGAGAGGCCGTGACGCTGCGCTTCCAGACGAAACACCTGGATGCCGACAGCGTCTCGCTCCAGGTGAAGACGGAGGGCGTGGCCGGCGTCCAGACCCTCCCCATGACGAAGGAATCCGAGGGGATCCTGGACACCTGGACCGCTTCCCTGGTGGTCGGGACGGCGCGGATCGACTACTGGTTCCAGGTGCAGAAGGGGGCGGACATCCTCTACTACAACGCCTTCCAGGCCTCCACCCAGGTCCCGGCCAACCTGAACTTCTGGCTGGTCCCCGGCTTTCACGTCCCCGACTGGTCCAAGGGGATCACGTGGTACCAGATCTTCCCCGAGCGCTTCTTCGACGGCGACCCGGCCGGCAACGTCACCACCGGCGAGTACGACTACTTCGGCCCGGTGCAGGCCAAAAGCTGGGGGGCGTCCCCCTCGGGGTCCAACGACTTCTTCGGCGGGGACCTGCCGGGGGTCCAGGCGAAGCTCGGGCCCTACCTCCAGGGCGGGCTCGGCATCGAGGCCATCTACTTCAACCCGGTGTTCCGGTCCCCCTCCAACCACAAGTACGACACCATGGACTACCGGAACGTGGACCCCCACTTCGGCGGGAACGACGCCTTCACGAACCTCGCGGGGGCCTTGCACGCCGACGCGGACTTCCCGGGCGACTATCCCGTCCGCTTCATCCTGGACGGGGTTTTCAACCACTGCGGCGACTGGCACTACTGGTTCGACCGCGCCCACCAGTGGCCGGGCAGCGAGGGGGCCTACGAGTCGCAGGCCTCGCCGTACGCCCCCTACTTCACCTTCAACACCTGGCCCAACGACTACGTCACCTTCGGCGTGAGTTTCGGCGGTCACTTCGACACCATGCCCAAGCTGGACTACGCCGACGCGGGCCTTGTGAACGAGATCTACGGCGCGCCGGGCTCCATCGCCCGGACCTGGCTGGGGGCCCACTGGGCCGCGGACGGGTGGCGGCTCGACGTGGGGCAGGAGGTTGGGTACGGCGGCACGGTGATCGGCAACCACACGGTCTGGGCGGAGTTTCGCCAGGCGGTCCGGTCCGTCAACCCCGAAGCCCTGATCCTGGGCGAGTTGTGGGACCTCCCCCTGGCGTACCTCCAGGGCGACGAGTGGGACTCCGCCATGAACTACAACGGGTTCCTGACGCCCGTGGGGCGATGGCTCCTCAAGGCCGACATGTTCGGCAACCACGCGCCCATCGACACCCCCCTGTTCCACGCCTGGATGCAGGGCACTCTGGCGGACAACACGGGGTGCGTCCGCCTGGCGATGATGAACAGCAACGGCGCGCACGACAACCCGCGCCTCTTCACCCGCGCCGGCGGGAACCCCGGCCTGGTGAAGGCCGCCCAGGCCTTCCTCCTGACCTACCCCGGCGCGCCCTGCGTCTACTACGGCGACGAGATCGGCCTTCCCGGCGGGGCGGACCCGGACAACCGCCGCACCTTCCCCTGGGACACCCTGGCCGATCCCCCGAGCACCGACCTGCTGGATTTCCACGCGACCCTCATCGGGCTCCGGCGTGAAAAAACCGCCCTCCGGACCGGTTCCTACCGCGACCTCCTGGCGGACGAGGCCTCCGGCACCTTCGCCTTCGCCCGCTTCGACGGCAAGGACACGGTGGTCACCGTCGTCCGGCGCAAGGGGACCGTCGCCGCCCCGGTGGCGCTGCCCGTGTGGGTCCTGGGGGTCCCCGACGGGAGCGTGTTCGCCGACGTTTTCACGTCCCAGGCCTACTCCGTGGCCGGGGGGACCCTGGCCCTGACCCTGCCGGGCGAAGGCTTCGGGGTACTCGTGCTCGAAAAGGCCCGCGGCGCCGCCACCCGCTTCGCCGTGGGGCCCGAGCGCCAGTGCGTCCTGAAACTGTCGAGCCCCGACGGGGCCCTCCGGGCCGGCTGGGCGCGCCTCACACCGGACGACCCGGCGGCGGTCGGGGACCTCGCCGCCGCCGAGAGCTTCCGGTACAACCCGGGGTCCGCCGACACCACCGAGACCGTCCTCTACCCCGCGGCGCCCCTCACCCGGTTCCGGTTGCTGGCCACGTACGCGAAAAACGTCGTGGACTCCGGGGTCGCCCTCACCAACCCCGGCGCTCAGGCAGCCCACGTCACGCTTCGCCTGGTCACCCAGGCCGGCAACGTCTACACCGCCGTCCTGACGCTGGACCCGCTGACCGCTCACCCCCGGTACCTGAGCGCACTCTTCCCCACCCTCCCCGACGTCGTCGACGGGGTGGTGGACGTGACGTCGGACCAACCCGTGGCGCCCCTGCAGTTGACTGTCCGGACCAACGCCCGGGGCGAGTTCCTGCTGAGCGCCCTGCCGGTTGTCCCGCTCACGGACCCCGCGCCGGGGAGCGACCTGATCCTGAACTACCTGGCCGCCGGCGGCGGCTACACCACCGAGATCCGCCTCACGACGACCGGCGCGGTGCCGGTGGAGGGCGACGTCCGCTTTTACGACCCGTCCGGCGCACCGCTGGAGTTGGAGGTCGGGAAGAGGTGAGGGGGAAGAATCCAGAATTCAGAATTCAGAATCCAGAATTCAGAAGCCAGAAGCCGGAAGCCGGATGCCGGGAGCCAGGAGACGGAAGCCAGGAGACGGGACGGGAAGTGGCCCCGGCGGGCGTAACCCCGAAGGGGCTTCAGTTCAAGGGCAGGCAGACCGCAAGGTCCCGGTCGTGCGCTTCGCGGAGACGATCCGTGTTCATCCGTAGCCCTCGCAAAGACGCAAAAAGACGCAAGGACCTACGCTCTTCCCGGAACGTCGCCCGGTGAAAGTGGCCGGGGAAAGCAACCGGGATCGACAACATGTTGGTGAACACGCAGCCGCGAAAGCGCCTGGATCGGTCCAGGCCTCTCCCGGGACGTCTCCTCGCCTCAGCGCCTCTGCGAGAGCTTCAGGAGCACGGAACGCCCACCTCGGCAACGGTTGGGTGTCCTGGCCCTGAATCACGGGCGGGTGTCCTGATCCTGAATCGTGCCCTCTGCGTCTTCGCCCCAACGGGATCGTGCCCGCCGCGTCCTCACCCCGTCAGGGGTGAAACATTTGTAGAAAGGGCAGTTATAAAAATCCTCCTCCCCCGCGCGCCGCCGGCCGGGAGGGTGCTCCGGAGCACGTTTCACCCCCGGCGGCGCGCGGGGCGGGGAAATCGCGGCTTGCGGAGTGCGGCGCGCAGGCCGCCGGAGCGCCGCCTTCCCGGCCACGCCGACTGTTTCCGGGGCGCCGGGCACTCCCCCCGCGCCTGTTCAAACATCGCGGCGCGTGACGGAAACAACAACCCCGCCACGGGCAGGGCCGGTTCGCTTGGGCTCGGACCCGCCGCCCTTGCTACAAAAATTTCACGACGGGGTGAGGGCGTGGAGGCGATCGACTCCAGGGGACGGGCAAAAAAATCCCCGCCTTCGGCCGGCGGGGATTTTCAGCGGTTTACGTCGAACTGCCGACGCTTGGGTTACTGCCGTTCCAGCACCACGGCGCCGTAGCAGGGGATGGCGAACTCGCTGTGCCAGGTGTAGCTGGTGGAGTTGACCGTCTGGGGGTAGAGCCCCGGGTTGAGGTTGTACTCCGGCCGGCTGGTGTTGGCGATTTCCCGGTAGTTGCCCGTCACGCCCACCCCGTAACTCGGCCAGCTCTGCCAGCCGAAGTTCAGGATGATCAGGTATTTGCCGCTGTCGCGGGTGAAGGCGCAGACCTTGTTGCCGCTGTGGATGTGGCGCACCTGGATGTCGCCCCAGGCGAAGCTGGGCATGGCGGCGCGGCGGATGTCGTTCATCTTCTTGAACCAGGTCCGGATCTTGGCCCGGCCGGCGTCGGTCTCGTAGGCGTTCAGGTCGAGCCGGTCGTCCCACCAGGTGGTGCCGGTGCCGGGGTTGTAATCCGCGAGCTTGCCGTCGTCGAGTCCGAACTGCATGATCTCGCCCGCTTCCTGGCCCATGAAGACCATGGGGATGCCGCGGGCCAGAATGGTCCCCGCCGCGGAGACCTGGCACATTTCCCACCCCTTGCCGTCGCGCCCGCGCCGGGCGATGCGGTCGTCGGTGTTGCCCACCTCGTCGTGGGACTCGCTGTAGATCAGCCCGTCCATCCAGTCGTCCCCGAAGTTGCAGAAGACGCTGTAGAGCCGGTCGAGGTTGTTGTCGCCCGTCAGGACGGCCTTGAAGTTGTCGTGGAAGCCGTCGCTCCACTGGGCGTCGAAGGGGCCGTTGGTGTCGCCGTAGTAGGCGGGGATTCCGTGCTGGGTCATGTACCAGTCGTTGGGGAGTTCCTCGGCGATCAGCAGGATGCCGGGGTCGAGGGCCTTGACCTTCCGCCGGATCTCCCGCAGGAACTCCCAGCCGCCGCCGGAGCCGGGAACGGTGATGCAGTCGTGGTACGGGTTGTGGATCACCGCCGTGGCGTCGAAGCGGAACGCGTCGATGTGGTACTCGCGGGCCAGGTAGAGGATATTCTGCACGAAAAAGCTCAGAGCGACGGGGTCGTCGAAGTTCACCATGCCGCACCAGCGGGTGTCGCCGTCGATGTAGGCGGCCTGGTCGATGGTCCAGAGGATGTTGTCCTCGCAGGCCACGTGGTTGAAGACCAGGTCGAGGATCACGGCGATCCCCTGGTTGTGGGCGGTGTTCACCAGCTGCTTGAGCTGGTCGGGGGTCCCGTAGCTGGATTCGACGGCGTAGAAGAAGGAAGGGTTGTAGCCCCAGGAGTACTGGCCGTAGAACTCGTTGACGGGCAGCAGTTCGACGGCAGTCACGCCGAGGTTCTTGATGTAGTCGTTGTACCCGTCGCCGTCCAGTTCCTCGGTGACCTGCTGGATCGGGGTCAGGCCGGAGTTGCGGCTGGTGAAGCGGAGCGGGTGGACCTGGTAGATGTTGTAGTACTCCCAGCCGGGCCGGACCCAGGCGTTGTCGGTCCAGGCGAAGGCGTCAGCGTTCGTGACCTTGGAGTAAAGGGGCAGGACCGAGCCGGTGGTGGTGAGTTCCAGCCAGCGGGCGGCGGGGTCCTGGACCTTGGTGTTGCCGTCCAGGATGAACCGGTATCGGTTCCCGGCCGCCGGGGTGCTGTAGAAATCGCCCCCGGCCGCTTTCAGCCACCAGAACTTGCCGTCAGGGGTCCGGGCCAGGTCCACGGAGTTGGTGTTGAAGCGGGTGAAGTCCCCCACGAGGCGGACGCGCTGGACGTCGGCCTTGGCGTGGACGATGGCGTACCAGTAGGTGCCGTCCTTGTAAAAGCCGGGGCTGCGGTCGTAGATCGCGCCCGGGTTGCCGCTGACCAGGTCGGCGGTCACCACGGTGGAGTCGATGGCGAGGTCGTCGGCGTACAGCGTGCTGCGAGAGCCGGAGGGATCGTCCACGTACTCGACCAGGACGCGGAGCTTGTTGGCCTTGGTCGGGGCGACGGCGGAGAGGGTCCGGGACTGCCAGGAGCTGCTGTTGGTCGTGTACGTTCCGTTGAGGGTCCCCAGCAGGGTGGTGCCGTTGAAGAACTTGAGCACGAGCCGCGCCTTGCCGTTGCCGTTGTCACGGAACCAGGCGGTGGCGTTGTAGACCCGGCCGGCGTCCACGGCCTTGTCCTGCTGGATGCTGCGCATGTAGGACGTGGTCTTGTACAGGGCGACGGACGCGTTCCCCCCGTGGCGGTAGGTGGTGTTGCGGCTCGTGGAGAAGGAGGCGTTCTGGCTCCAGCCCGTGGGCGCGGTGGTGCCCGACCAGGTCGTCTCGAAGGACGGGTTGGTCAGGTTGACGTTGATGACCGGGCCGGGGTTGGTCAGGAAGTCGGCCGAGTCGGACGCGGTCCCCAGGCCTGCCGCGGCCGCGATGAAAAGAACAAGGAACCCCCACCTGCGCATAGGAACCTCCAGCAAGCATATTTGAGAGGAATGTTACACCGGCTCAGACAAAATTGCAACAAGAAAGATGGGGGGTGACCATCCCTGGCCCGTTTCCCGAAACCCGTGGCTTTCTTTCCCCCCGCGCCGGCGGGCCCACAATCTTTCTTTATGTTTTTACAAACGTCCCGGCGGCGTTCCCGGGGTCTCCCGCGGACGGATCGAACCCCGCGCCGCCCTGCGGGTCCGGTGTCCCCGTGCAAAAAAAGGTTGCGGTTTCCTTTTCCTGATTCTAGAATAGGGTATGGTATCCAGTCCGCCCTGAACCGAACCGACACGGAGACGCCGAGAATCGCATGACGAGCCGACACACCGACGAGGGGGACCTGTCGTCCCCGTCGCTGGAAAGGACCAGCGAGCAAGCCCCTGCCCCCGTCACCATCCTGGTGGTGGATGACGACGAGAACATCCTGCGCCTGGTGCGCCAGACCCTCGAGCTGGGGCTCGGCGACCGCGCGTGCCGGGTGGTGGAGGCGGCGGACGGCCTGCAGGGGCTCGAGGCCGCGCGCCGTGAGCAGCCCGACCTCGTGGTCTCCGACATCATGATGCCGGGGATGACGGGCCTCGAATTCTGCCGGGCCTTTCGCGAACTGGACGATTTCAAGGACACGCCTTTCCTCTTCCTTTCCGCCCTCGGGACCACCCACGACAAGATCACCGGCCTCCGCTCCGGCGCCGACGATTACCTGGTGAAGCCCTTCGACCCCGAGGAGTTGATCGTCCGGCTCGAGGTCATGTGCCGCAAGATCGCCCGGCGGCCCAAGGGGGACATCCTCCGGGGTTCGCTCCACGAGATCCCCCTGGCGGACATCCTGCAGTTTCTGGACTACACCATGCGCCGGGGCACCCTGCACGTCAGTTCGGCGGAGGGCGCGGGGACACTTGCGGTGAAGAGCCCTCTCCTCCTGGACGCCGCCTACGGGGACCTGCAGGGGGAGGACGCGCTCCTCGAGATGCTGACCCTCCGGGACGGGTGCTTCCAGTTCATCCCGGGGCCCGTCTCGACGGGAAGGATATCCAAGCCCATCAGCTTCATCCTGATGGACAGCCTGCGCCTCTACGACGAGCACCAGTTCGTGAAGGAACACCTTCCCGACAACCTCGAGGACCTCCGGTTGAACAGCCTGCCGCAGAAGATGGACGACCCGGACGTGCTCTCGGTGATCGGGGCCATCCGGAACGGGAAGAGCAGCATCCCGGAGATCCAGGACGCCACCCGGCTCTCCCAGTCCCGCGTGATCGTCAGCGTGGCCAAGCTGGCCAAGCACGGCCACATCGGGCCCCGCACCGTGGACGAGATCCTCTGCATCCCCGCCCGCCCGCTCCGGGTGCTCTTCGCCTTCACCCGGGAGGACGTCGCCGCCGGCCTGTTCCGGGAGATGGCCGCCATCTGCGGCGCCGAGACGCCCCGGGCGGCCAGTTCGGGCGTGATGGGGTTCCTCAAGATCAGCCTCGGGGACCGCACCCTCCACCTGCTGTCCATCAAGGGGGAAAAGCGCTTCTCCTTCCTCTGGGAGCCGATGCTCCGAACGACGGACGCGGCCGTGTTCCTGGCGGCCTCCCCCCAGGACGAGCCCCACCTGCAGGCGTTCCGGGAGCAGGCGTGCCGGGGGCGGACCATCCCCTTCTTCGCCGTCAGCCCGGCGGACATCGCGTGCGATTTCGCGGAACGCATCGACTCCCCCGGAAAGATCCAGGCCTTTCTGCGGAAAGTCGTCAATCACGCCCTGCAGGGCCAGGGCAATCCGTCGTCCGCGATCGAGGACCCGACCGGTCCCCCGATCCCGACCCTCGATCCTTTGTCCGGAATGTGACGCAGGTTACGAACAGAATCGCAACCCTGTCGTATATTGACACGGCATTAATCTTCCAATGGAGGGCACATCATCATGGGTATTCTGACACTCCCGGAGCTGCTCAAGGAGCTGATTCTGGTGGAAGGCATCAACACGGCCGTGCTGGTCAGTCGTGATGGTTTCGTCATCGAGGCCGTCTCCCGCGGGGGCAAGGTGGACACCGAGGCGGTCGGCGCCGTCATCTCCACCGGCGTCGGGTCCTCCGAGGTCGTCGGGAACGAACTCGGAATCGGTCAGCTGCAACAGGGCATGTTCGAGTACAAGGACGGCATCATCGTGATCTCGCTCCTCGGCGCGGACTCCATCCTGGCGGTGGTGGCCACGACGGGCGCCAATCTCGGCAACATCCGGTACCAGCTCAAGAAGCGGTCGGTGGAGATCGAGAAGGCCATGTAACGGTCCCGTCGCCGCTCCTGTTTTCAGCCGGGCTGCAATTCGAGGGACGGCTGGAATTGCGCGCACGGGAGGCATCCCCTGGCGGGGGCCTCCCGGGTGGACACTATTAACGAGATCGGGGGAGCATATGGAACCATTGCGGAAAGAGCTGCACGACTTGTCCCACTTCCTGGGCGCCCTGGCCCACGGTGCCGAGAAGCACCTCGGGCGGGGCTGCCTTTCCATCAGCTTCATGGCGGGGAAGAAGTTCGGGCTGGAGGCGGTCAAGGACGTCGAGCCCACCCTCGACCCCGTCGAGGCGCTGAAGAGCCTTCGCAAGGCGCTGGCGGACCGCGGCATCGTCTGGGTTTTCGAGCCCTTCCAGGGGGAGCGCGCGGAACTGGTGCAGGTGGAGAACGGGACTCGCAAGATGCGGGTGGTGTTTCGGACCTGCATGGTCCGCAACGCCCTCTTCCGTTTCGCCCACGAGCAGAAGCTTTCCCTGTGCCAGATGGCCCACGGGGTGTTCGCCGGGGCCATGGAGAAGATCTTCCCCGGGCACAAGGTGGGGCTGGAGATCATCCAGGCCGGCCCCAACGCCTGCCTGAAGGAAATGAGCTGGGAGGAAAAGGCATGAAAGCGAGAATATCCACGGAGTGGTTGTCCGGTTGTTCCGGGTGCCACGTGGCGATGGTGGACCTCCACGAGAAGCTGCTGGCCCTGATGGACGACGTGGTGTTCGTGCGCCTCCCCGTGCTCGTCGACGAGAAGGGTTTCCCCGAGGCCGACGTGGGCATCGTGGAAGGCGCCGTCCGGAGCGAGCACGACCGCGAGTGCCTCCGAAAGATGCGGGCCAGCGTCAAGACCCTGGTGGCTTTCGGTTCCTGCGCCGTCTACGGCGGCCCGTCGGGGATGGGGTGGCTCTACACCCGGGACCAGGTTCTCGACGCCGCCTACTCCAAGGGCCCCACCAACGTGCCCGGGCAGCGCCCCGACGCCGACGCGGTGCCCCTGGAGGAGAGCGTCGTCCCCATCGACGAGGTGGTCAAGGTGGACGTCTACCTTCCCGGTTGCCCGCCGCACCCCGCCTTCATCGCGGGGGCGGTGAAGCAGCTGCTGGGCGACAAGGAGGCGGCGGCGACCGGCAAACCGGTCTGCGCCGACTGCAAAAGGAAAATGATGAAGAAAACCGGCGTCGCCCTCAAGCGCGGGGCGGTCACGGCCCCCGACGCCGACGTCTGCTTCCTCAGCCAGGGGGTCGTCTGCATGGGGTCCGTCACCCTCAACCGCTGCATGGCGCCCTGCCCCGAGGTGGGGGTGGCCTGCACCGGGTGCAACGGACCGTCGGTGGACATCGTCTCGGAGCCCCATCTCGACATCCGGACCATGCTGGCCAAGCGCATGGAGATGCTCACGGGCATCGCCGCCGACGAGGTGAAGCACTACATCGAGGAAGACGCCAAGACGTATTACTGCTACGCCATGGCGTCCCCCGTCATCTACAAGAAGCCCGCCGTGGAGCTGCGGGAGTGGGCCGACGCCAAGCGGCCCCAGAGCACCGAATAGGAGAGCGACCATGGGAAAGCGAATCACCCTGACTCCGGTCACCCGCATCGAGGGGCACGCCAAGGTCCTGGTGGACGTCGACGACGCCGGCCAGGTGGAGCGCGGCCACCTGCAGGTCCTCGAGATCCGTGGCTTCGAGAAGTTCCTCGAAAACATGGAACTCTTCAAGATGCCCCAGTTCACCGCCCGCATCTGCGGCGTCTGCCCCGCCGCCCACCACCTGGTCTCCGTGCAGGCCATCGAGAACGGCCTAGGGATGACCATCCCCGCCAACGCCCGCCGGCTGAGGGAACTGCTCTACGTCGGGCACATCATTCACTCCCACGCCCTGAGCACCTTCTTCCTCCTGGGGCCCGACCTCATTCTGGGGGTCGACGCCCCCGCCGCCGAGCGCAACGTCTTCGGCATCCTGAAGGCGGACCCGGAAGCGGCCAGGAAGGCCCTCCGGCTGCGGACCATCGGCCAGCTCACCGTGGAGGCCGTGGGCGGGCGCGGGGTCCACCCCGTGACCGCCGTCCCCGGCGGCATGGCGTACCGGCCGGCCGACGACCGCATGGCGAAGATCGCCGCCTGGGGCGAGGAGGCCCTGGGGATCCTCGACGACCTCGCCGGCATCGTCAGGGACCGCCTCGAAACCCTGGCGGAGATCCGGGAGGCCACCCGGCTGCCCTTCATCTCCATGGCCGTCTCCCAGCAGGGCAAGGCCGACTTCCTCGAAGGGGAGGTCCGGGTGCTCGACACCGACGGGACGCCCATCCTCTCCTTCGCGCCCGAAAAGTACGCGGATCACCTGGTGGAAGGGGTCATGCCCGGGTCCTACATGAAGAACGTCCGGGTCCGGGGCCGGGAAGACCGCGTGCAGGTGGTGGGCCCCCTGGCCCGGCTGCACGCCAACGAGCGCCTGGGGACCCCGAAAGCCGACGCGATGCTCCAGGAGTACCGCCGCGAAACCGGCGGGAAGATGGCCGTCACCGACTTCATCCGGGCACGGCTGATCGAGATGACCCACTGCGCCGAGCGCATGGCGGCGATCCCGCAGGAGATGGACGCCGGCCCCGTCAAGGCCGACGAGCCCCCCTACCGGGAAGGGCGTTACGTCGGGCTCATCGAGGCCCCCCGGGGGGTCCTGATCCACGACTACACCGCGGACGACAAGGGCAAGATCACCTCCGCCAACCTGATCGTCGCCACCCAGAACAACTACGACGCCATCGACGCGTCGGTCACGGCCGCCGCCAAGGCGTTCTACGGGCAGAAGGGGGACGACTACTTCATGAACGGCCTCGAGTTCGTCGTGCGCTGCTTCGACCCCTGCCTGGCCTGTGCCACCCACGCCCTGGGCCGGATGCCCATGGAGGTGATCATCCGCCGGGGCGACGAGATCGTCCGCCGCTTCGAGAGGAGGTGAGTGATGGCGACCATCCAGATTGACGAACGGGCCTGTGTCGGCTGCACTCTTTGCGTGGAGACCTGCCAGACCAAGGTGTTCTCCTTCGACGAGGAGAAGCGGGTCCCCCGGGTCGACAAGCCGGAGGAGTGCTTCGAGTGCCTGAGCTGCTCGGAGATCTGCCCCGCGGCGGCCATCTTCCACAAGGACATCTACCACTCCGTCAACTTCTACCACGACCCCTACGCCGTCGAGGTGGCGACGCGGCTGCAGGGGGGCGGCGCCCCGCCGCACCGCGTCATCACCGAGGAAGAGGAGTTGAAGAGCGCCCGGAAGGACCTCGGGGTCCGGCTGCTCTCCGTGGCCGCCGTCTTCAAGCAGACCCTGGGCGGGGGGCTCCCCGCCGTCGGCACCATGGCGGGCAAGACCCTGGCGGGTCAGCTGCCGCGGTACCGGGCCCCCAAGGACCTCGCCGAGACCCTCGAATTCGCCAGGCAGCAGTTCGAACCCACCTGGGACCTGAACTTCACCCTGGCGGGCGACCAGTTGACGGTGAACATCGGGCGGTGCTACATCCGGGAGCTGTGCCTCCAGGAGGGCATCCCCCTCGGGCAGGAACTCTGCGTCCTCTTCTACAACTACCTGGCCGGCTACCTGTCCCGGATGGGGAACCTCCGGCCCCGGCTCCTCCAGGCGGAACGGGGGGAGACCGGCTGCCGGTACGACGTGAAGCTGTACTGATGCCGGTCGGGTGTAGGCGCTTCAGCGGATGCGTTCTTACCAACATGTTGTCGCTACCGGTGGCCTTTCGAGGCCACTTTCACCGGGCGAAGTCCCGGGAGAAAGCGTAGTCCCTTCGAAGTAAGATCTTTGGCAAAATGAGCAAGATTTGAAATCGTCGGTGGGCTCCCACCGCTTTCGGAGCGGGGAAACCCGATGAGGGGACGGACGGAATCCCAGCAGCGTCGCCAGGCATGCCCCGGGGCTGGAACACCCTGCTTGTGCCGATCCTGGTCCGGAATCGACGAGAAAGGTTTCTCGCCAAGACGCCAGGATGCAAAGCCTCGCAAAGGAATACCCTGTTCCGGTTCCGGCTTTACGAGGCTTGGCGGCTTTGTATCTTTGCGTGAGGTTGAGACCGCCTGTTTATTTATTTTCTGTCTTCTTCGTTCGTGTGGTTCGTGTGGTTCGTGGTTCTTTTCCCTTTCGTGTATTCCGTGTATTTCGTGGTTCCTTCTCCGGTTTGTCCGGGTTGGGCTGTAGGTCCGGAGGGAAAAATGGTGTTTCCGGAGGGTTTCCCCCGGGTCGGGTTGGTCGGCATCGGGAACACCCTCGCGGGCGACGACGGTGCGGGGGTCGTGGCCGTGTCCCTCCTGCGGGAGGCTTGCGGCGAGGACCCCCGCCTCTTTTTCCACTTCCTGGACGGCGACCTGTTCGCCCTGTCGGAGGTCCTGGGGCGCGCCCCCCGCTTCCTCGTGGTGGACGCCGTGCTGGGTGACCCCCCGGGCCGCATCGTGCGCCGGGCCCCCACCCCCACCCGCCTCGCCCCCTCCTTCCACCAGGCCGACGCGCTCCAGGTCGTCGCCACCCTCCGGGAACTGGCCCTTGTGGACCCCTTCCCGGAGGTGGAACTCTGGGGGGTCACCATCCGGCCCCCCCGCGATCTGAGCGAGTCCCTGAGCCCTCCCGTGGAAGCCGCCGTCCGCCGCCTCGCCCGGCGTCTGAAGGCGCGCCTCGATGATCTGCTCAACCGCGGTGAAGAGGTGCGGGACACCGGCCGTTGAAGAACGGCCATCCCTCCGATCAGAAATCAGGGTTCTCCTTCCATGGCATTTTCACTTGAAAGTTGAGTCCGGGCGGTCGCCGACCGTCATGTGTGACGGGTTCGTAAAAAGTACCGTCGGGCCCCGCCCGATGGGTCAAACAAAGGAGTTACGACACTATTCTGGTTCGTTTTCCGACTTTTTACGGTCTCCGCACCGGTGAGGGAGAAGGCCAAGAGCAACGGTCAGGGATTGGGCCAGCCCCATCCGCGGAGAGGCGGTAATAAACTCTATAGCCCGGCCTCTAAAGAAGGCTTTATTCTATAGAAAGAAA
>JAGNHB010000008.1 GCA_018001935.1 Acidobacteriota bacterium | reverse complement strand
TTACCCGTACCCCTGATCTTTGACACCGGTCGACCCCGTCGCCCCCTCGCGCCCTCACCCCGTCAGGGGTGAAATATTTGTAGTAAAAGGTGTTATCCCAGCCCTCCCGCGCGCCGCCGGAGAGAAATCGTGCCGCGGGGCCCGTTCACCGGCCGGCGGCGCGCGGGGGGAAGATTAATATAACCGCTTATTCTACAAATATTTCACCCCTGACGGGGTGATGAGTCAAAGCCCACGATTTGTGTCGGAGGCCTCTTACTCGAATCCAATCTCTATCCCGAAGGGATAAAAGAGGTTAACCGGTGGGTGTTCCCCCGGTAGGGGGTACTCCCACCGGTTGCAGACCGTTTTATGGCCCTTGCGCCCCGGAGGCGGCGCCGGAAAAGCGCGGGCCGCCGGGTCATGGACGCGGTATCGGAAATTGACATTTTCATGACATTTTCATGACATTTCCGCCCGGGGATGGGTGAAAATCGGTTCATGGAGTTCCAGCCGGTCAGGAGGTCGTCATGGTAAAGGCAGGTAAAAACCCCTGGGTTATGGCCTGTATGAAGCTTCCTGGCCTTGAGGCCGTCGGGGCGGCGCTTTCCGCCACCGGGTGGACCGTTGCGACAACCCTCCTCGTCCTCGCCTTTGCCGGACCGGGGGCCGGGCATGCGGCGGGGGCCGCCGAACACCCGGGAGCGAACGCTGCGGCCGTCGTGAACAAGCCCGGGGAGAGAATCTCCCTGCCGGGCCGGGGGGACCCCGAGCTGGAGCAGTCGGTCCTGGCCGACCTGAAGAACCCGGACCCGGCCGTCCGGGAAACGGCGGTCCGGATCCTCGCCCACCTGGGGGGCGAAAAGTACGCGGGGTCTGTCCGGGCGCTCCTGGCGGACCCCGAGTGGCCGGTCCGCTTCGCCGCCTGCGACTTCTTCCGCCGCTTCCCCGACGCGGCCGCCCTCCGGGCGCTCCGGCGGAACTGGGACCGCGTGATGACGTCGGTGCGAAAACCATCGGAGACCCTGCCGCCGGACGAAGTCCTCCTCGAGGTCAACCGCCTCATGGACGCCCTCTACGCCGCGCGGCGCCTGCCGGCCTTCGCCGCGGTCCGGGCCGGGTTCACCCGGGACCTGAGGGCGGTGGCGTCCCTGAAGCTGGACAAATTCTACATCTGGATCTCCCCCTCCACCGGGGTCCCCCTGAACCGGAAGGCGGCCCTGGTCCTCTGCCGGCTCGGGGCCGGGGCCCCGGCCGACTACGGCCTGCGGCCGGACGAGTGCCGGCTGATCCCGCCGGACGGGGCGGCCGCGGGAACCGGCGCCTTCCGCGACGAGGCCGGGGCCCTGGCGGTCTTCCACCGGCTCTCGGAGGAGGCGACCCGCGGCGAAGGTCAGGACGGCACGGCCGACGCGTACGCCTGGTGGGACGCCCTGGCCTGGATGGAGGCGCACCCCTCCGCCGCCACGGACGCGGTCCTGCTGGCGTGGCTCCGCCGGAACCTTGCGGGCCCGTCCGGCGGGGCGGAGGCCCCCGACGACGCGCGGAAGGATTTCCGGCGGCACTGGGGTGCCGTCCTCGACATCTTCGGGAAAGCGGACGCTCCGGCCGCCGCGGCGGCCCTGGTGCGGCTCTGGAGAGAGTGCGGCGACGAGAAGCTCGCCTACGACCTGGCCTGGCGGGCGGCCCGGCTGGGCGGCCTCGACGCGCTGTCGAAGGCCTCGGAAGACGTTCCGGAGGCGTGGCGCCGGACGCAGGCGGCGCTGATCCTCTACGGGCGTAGCGAGGACCTCACCCTCGAGCAGGCCGGGCGCGTCCTCGCCGCGAAAAGGCTCTGCCGTTTCCAGCAGCTCTGGCTGATCCAGAGCGTGCTCCGGGCCCGCCAACCCTCCGCGGAGGCCGTCGCGGCCTTCCTGGAGCAAAGCGGCGTGGAAGCCAGCCCCGAGATCCTCTACGAGGTGCGCCGGTGCGCGGGGGGATGGGTCGATGGCCAGGTCCGGCGGGTGCTGGAGAGCGGCCCCGAGGCCGACCGGGTCCGGCTCCTGGGTCTGCTCCCCGACTTCGACCTCCCGGACTCTCCCGCCCTGCTGGCGGCCCGGCTCGACGACCCCTCGGGGCGGGTCCGCGCCGAGGCGCGGTCGGCGCTGCGGCGGGGGTTTCCGGCGGTCCTCCTTCGGTTGGACGCGGCGGAGGCGGAACGGTCCGGGGCCGGGCTGCGGGTCGTCCGGGTCTTCCAGCCGTGGACGGGCTTCCTGGAGGCCTTCCGGACGCTGCCCCTCTGCGATCCGGAGCCGGCGGGGGATGCCGAGGCGTCGGACGCCGCCGGCTTGGCGTTCTCCGGGGAAACGAAGCCGTCCGAGTGGGTCTGGCTGGCCCGGTGGTTCGACGCCTGGCGCGAGGCCCGGGACGCCGGGGCGCTCCCCCTGGCCGAGGCCGTTGTCCGGGAAGGGCGGGACACCCTGGCGACCGTGGCGGCGGTCAGGTACCTCGGCGAAACCGGGGGACCCGAAACCCGAACCCTCATCCTCCCCCTCCTGGACCACCCCTACCCGGACCTGCGGACCGCGGTCATCGAGGCCTTGGGCCGCGTGGCAACCGCCGAGGACATCCCGCGGCTGAAACCCTTCCTGGAGTGGCCCGATGCGAATCCTCCTTTTGTCGATCTCTGTCGAAGGTTGTCCAGGACGGACCTGCTTTTCGATGCCGTCGCTCCCCAGGTTCATTGCATGCTGCAAAACGGTCGCTTTCCGGAACGGACCTTGAATGCCTTGATCGCGGTCGACCGTGAAAGAACGCTCCGGATAATACAGGAGTCCCTCGCATCCAGAGAAATGATGGAGCGCTGGGAAGCGGTCCAATTTCTCGCCAAAGCCCCGTTGAGAGATCCGTCGAGCGTAGACTTGCTGGTTCGGATGCTGGGCGATCCCGAGCATGTGGTCCGGATCATGGCCGCCGGTGCACTGGGTGTCCTGCGCGATTCCCGGGCCGTCGCCCCTCTGCGAAGTCTTCTGGAAATGCCCGGGTCGGATGAGGACCTTCGGGCAAATGTCAAGGATGCCCTGGTCGCAATAGACCCTCACGGGACCTTGATCGATCGTCAGACTTCTTTCGAGACCCAAGATGACTCCTACCTGAGTGCCGTCTTCCTCCTGGGCCAGACCCGCGGCCCGGACGCGGCCTTGGCCCGGATGCGCCTCCTCAAGCTCTACCTTGGATCGGTGGACGACAACCAGGAGGATCATGATTTCCTCCGGATGATCGTTGCCGGGGCGCTCGTGAAACTGGGCGACCCGGAGGCGGTGAAGGTGCTGCTGGAGCGGGCCCGGGACCGCTCCGGCAAGGACTGGGAGGCGTATCTCCAGGCCTTCCTCGCCCTCTACCCCATGGGGAACCTGCCGGACGGCGGGGCGTCGGTCCTGCGGCCCTTCCTGGGCGACCGGGGCAACCCGGCGGCGCGGCTCGTGGCCTCGCTCCGCCTGGCCCTGGGCGGGGACGCCGCGGCGGCGGCCGACCTCCTCGACCAGCTCTCCAGCGACACCCGGCGCGACGAGTTCGGCCAATTCCTGGCGGCCTTCGAGGTGCTGACGTTAGGGACCACCCAAACCCCGGGCACGGCGGAGACCCTGATCAACCTCGTCAACCAGGGGGAGGCGAACCGGGCGTACAACTGGGTGGGGGGCGCCGCCGTGATGGCCCTGGGGGACCTGGGCGACCGGCGCGCCCTGCCGGCCCTGCGGCGGGCGCGGCTCTCCCCCGACCCGCTCCTGGCTTTCTACGCCGGGGGCGCGATGTACAAGCTGGCCGACGAGGCCTGGGCCCTGGACTTGCTCGGGAGCCGGCAGCCGGCGCTGGTCCGGGCAGGGATCTTCGCGAGCGAGCGCTTCCCCTCGGCCGCCGTGACCGCGGCCCTGCGGGAGCACCTCCGTCACCCCGACTGGCGGGTCCGCGGCTACGCGGCCTTCGCCCTGGGCCGGCGGCCGGTCACGCCGGGGGACGGAGCGGTGGAGGCGGACCTGGAGGCCGTGGCGGCGGACGACCCCAGCGGCCGGGTCCGGGACGAGGCCGCGGCGGCCCTGCGCCACCGGGCGAACCCCGGCGTGTTCGAGGAGACCTGCTTCGAGGCGGGGCTGTTGCTGGAGTGGCTCGGGAAGGCGGAGACGAGGATGGACCTGTTCTTCCGGGCCGACCGGCTTCAGGAAAGGGTCCCCCCCGACGATCCCGACCGGGGGTGGGTCCTCTCGCACGCCCTGCGGGAGGTGGCCCGGGGAAAGGTCTTCCTGGACACGGAGTACATCACCCGGCCCGACGATTACTTCCTGACCGAGTTCACGGAGCGGGCCTTCGCCCTCCACCTGCTGGGGGCGGCCCGCCTGCGCGGCGCCTTCGAGCTGACCCGGGACTGGGTCGGGGACGGCTTTCTCGAGGGGACGATGTACGAGGAGGCGGTGTACGGCGCCGTGGGGATCCTGCTGGGCGAACTGCGCGACCCGCGCGGGGAGGAGATCCTCCGGGCGATGAAAGGCAAGTCCCGCGAGTGGCTGGTGCAGGCCCTCCTGGACCTCGGCCTCCGCAAGATCGCCGGGGGCGGCGGGATGGAGACGGGCTCCGCAGGGTAGGCTGTTAGGCTGAAGGCTGAAGGCTGTTAGACTGAAGACTGTTAGGTCCGGAGGAGTTCCATCAGGGTCGGTATCGGGGTCGGTATCGGTATCGGTATCGCAGTCGGTATCGCAATCGGGATCGCAATCGGGATTCGGGCCGCAAGCGCAATCGGTACCCGCCCCTCCGGACCTTCAGCCTAACAGCCTTCAGCCTAACAGCCTAACCGCCTTCAGCCTTCCCAACCGGCAGCGTCACGGTGAAGGTCGTGCCCTTGCCGGGCTCGGAGGCGACCTCGACGGCGCCGCCGTACTTTTCCGAGGTCTTCCGGACGATGGCCAGGCCCAGGCCCGTCCCCGTCTTCTTCTCGGCCTTGGCGTTGGAGGCCCGGTAAAACTCCTCGAAAATCCGCGGGAGGTCGGTGGCGGGGATGCCGATGCCGGTGTCCTCCACCGTCACGCGGAGGGTCCCGCCCCCGCCGGACCCGGGCACGATTCGCGCGGTCAGCCGCACCCGGCCGCCCTCGGGCGTGTAGTTCACGGCGTTGGACAGGAGGTTGTGGAACAGGCGGTCGAGGTCCTGCCGGTCGCAACGGAAAAGAAGGGTTTCGAAGGGGACGTCGGCGTCCAGGGCGATCCGTTTTCCCTCCGCTCGGGAGCCCAGCTCGGCGACCAGTTCCCGGAACAGGGCGGCGAGGTCGACGTTTTCCCGGTTCGCCTCCTGCACCGGCTGGGCGCCGCGGGCGAGGTCCAGGAGTTCGTTCACGAGCCCGATCAGTTCCATCATCCGGTTCTCCGCGCGAACCAGGAGGTCCATGGCCTTGGGGCTGACGTCGCCGGCGTAGCCGTCCACCAGGACTTGCAGCAGGCTCTGGGTGGCCGCGAGCGGACCCCGGATCTCGTGGGCGGTCAGGCGCATGAAACGGGTCCGGGCGGCGTCCATCTCCATCAGCTCCCGGTTCGCCCGGCGCAGGCTCTCCTCGAGCTGGAGGCGGATCTCCTGCTTCCGCCGGAGGCTCTCCGTGACCGAGGTGGAGATGAAGATCACCGACAGGATGACCACGGCGAAGGCCCCCCAGAAGAGCAGGGTCTCGCGGGGGAAGGGCGCGTCCGGGCGCAGGACGAAATGGAAGGGGTCCCCGCCGGGCGCCGCGGGGTCGAAGCGGGTCATCCCCGCCGCGAGCGTCACGGCGAAGACCCCGTGCAGGAAACACTCCGTCCGCCCGAGGAAGACGGCGGCCTGGACCACGTGGAGGATGAAGAAGAAGATGAACGGGCTGTGGAGGTTCCCCGTAGCGATGCAGAGCAGGACCAGGACCAGCCAGTCCAGGACGATCTGGACGTGGGTCCCGACCCGGGGGTTGAAGCGGCGGAGGGTGAGGAAGAAAACCAGGTTGTAGGCCAGGACCAGGATCCCCAGGTCCCGCAGCGGACGGGCGTAAGGCGGGTGAACGGCCGCCGCGGCGAACCCGGAGGCGATCATGGCGAACCCGACGACCCAGCGGAGGGTGACGAACCACTGGACCCGCTCGGCCCGCTCGCTCTCCAGCGGGATGGCGCTGAGATCGGAGAGGTCCACGGCCGTCAGCGCAGCAGGAGGGCCCGAACTTTTTCCAGCAGGGCCTTGGGCATGATCGGCTTGCTGATGAACTCGTCCACCGGCAAAAAGTCACCGTCCTTCTTGGGGTCGAAGTGCATCCCCTTCTTTTCGGCGATGGCGGTGATCATCATCACGGGCGTCTTGCGGAAGCGGTCATACTCCGACTTGGGGTCGGGGTTCCGGAGTTCCCACGCCACCCGGAAGCCGGCGGTGTCTTCCTCCATCATGACGTCGAGGATGATGAGGTCGGGTTCCACCTCCTTGACCCGCGCGAGGCCCTCCTTGCCGGAAGCCGCCGTGTGAACCGTGTAACCGTTGGCCTCCAGCGTCATCCGCATGGCTTCGACGATGTCGTAATCGTCATCGATGATCAGAATCTTGTAAGCCACCTTTTCCTCCTCTCGATATCGACAGCCGATCTGACTATCTTTCATTTAATCCATCAATTAACTTACGATTTCCCTGTAAACGCGGTCAACCACTTCTTCCACGGCGGCGGCGCAGCAGGGGCTGAGTTCCATCGACCAGCCCAGGGAGGCCGGCTGGATCCCGTACAGGACCACCGCCGTCCCCGCCGCCAGTTCCCCCGTGGTCCGGGCCAGCTCCAGGATGCCCAGGATGCCCGTTTCGTGCAGGGACATCTCCCGGCCGGAACACAGTTCCCGAACCTCGTCGGGAGAGAAGCGCCGCACCGTCCCGGGCGGGAGCCCCATGTCCACGCAATCGAGAAAGATCAGCCGGCGTGCACCACCGAAAAAACCGAGCAGCCCGAGCCCGGCCGTGCCGGCGTCAACCGCCTCGGCCCCTTCCGGAAGCCCCCGGTTTTCCAGGGCCCGCACCGCGTGCACCCCGACGCCTTCGTCCCCCATCAGGAGGTTGCCGACACCGAGGACGCGGACGGCCGTCACACGAACTCCACCTTCAGGAAGTGGGTGGAGCAGGAAATGCAGGGGTCGTAGGCCCGGACCAGCATCTCCGACAGGAGCCGGATCTCGTCGGGCGACTTGTCGAGAACGGTGGGGATCAGCGCGCGCATGTCCGCCTCGATGTTCGCCAGGTTCTGGCCGGTGGGGATGATGCAGTTGGCCCGGGTCACCCGCCCGCCGGCGTCGAAGGCGTAGTCGTGGTAGAGCACGCCGCGGGGGACTTCCGTGGCGCCGACGCCCCGGCCTTCCCTCGCCTGCACGTCGAGGGGCTCCTTCCTCACGCCGCGGCGCAGCAGCTCGTCGATCAGCTCGATGGCGTCCTCCAGGCAATGGACCGATTCCACCACCTGGGCCACGGTGATCATGTACGGGTTGTGGCAGGGCGCTTTCAGCCCGAGGGCTTCCGCGACCTTCTTCGCCTCGGGCCGGAGCTGCGCGTGGTTGTTGTTGAAACGGGCCAGCGCCCCCACCATGTAGCTCCCCCGGTTGACCTTGCAGTGCTTGGCGCTGGAGTGCGGCAGGACCGCCTCGTTGGTCATCTCGCGGTAGGCCGTCACGGGCTTGCGGCCCACGTCGGAGGAGAGGATGTCCCCGCTCAGGAAGGCGTACTCGTCATCGCGCGTGAGGGAGATGTACTCGGTCTCGCGCTCGAAGACGGGGATCTTGCCGGCCAGGGCCTTGAAGAGTTCCACCGTCTCCCGGAAGTCCTCCCGGGACTCGATCAGGCGCTTGCGGACCGCCCTCAACTGCCCGGGGTCGGGCTCGTAGGTGAACCCGCCCACCGCCATGGAGACGGGGTGGACGTGGCGTCCCACCAGGACGGCGCACAGGTCGTTGGCGAGCTTCTTCAGGCGCAGCGCCCGCTGGACCACCGGCAGGTGGGTGGCCGCCAGGGGGAGGACGCTCCCGACCCCCAGGAAGTCCGGCGCCGCCAGGTAGTAGGCGTGGAGGACGTGGGACTGCAGCGTCTCGCCGTGCAGGCAGATCTTGCGGATCAGCGTGGTCTGCTCGGAGGGCGTCACGCCCAGTGCCGCTTCCGAGGCCTGCAGGGAGGCGCAGGTGTGACCCACCGAGCAGATGCCGCAGATGCGGCAGGTGATGTGGTGGGCTTCCCAGTACGGCCGGCCGCGCAGCATGGCCTCGAAGAACCGGGGGGACTCCACGATGTCCAGGAAGCACTCCTCCAGGACGCCGTCACGGACGTTGATTCGGATGTTCCCGTGGCCTTCCACGCGGGTGACATGGTGTACGTTGACGTTGATGTTGGCCTTGTTGTCCATGGTCGAACCTCTTGGTGTGATCCGGAACTACCTGGCCAGGGAGGCGTTTTCCGCCTTCCGGATCCGCTCCTGGAACGTCCGGTACCCCAGGAACATGCCCATCATGTGGCGGGCATCCTCGTAGCTCAGGCCGTGCTCGTTCATCACGGCGAGGGTGTAGGCGATGTTGGGGTCGTCCACCATCCCCCGGCAGGCCACGCAGCCGTCGCCGAACTCGGGGCAGATGGCGCCGCAGCCGGCGCGGGCGATGGGTCCCAGGCACTGCATCCCCTTCGTGTACAGGCAGACATTCTCCTTCATCCGGCACTCCACGCACACCGGGTGGTCGGGGATCCGCGGCGTGATGCCGAGGAGCAGGCTCTTCACGGTGTGAAGGAACTCGCCCCGGTCGATGGGACAGCCGTGGAGGCAGTGGTCGACCGTGATGACCTGGTCGATGGGGCGGGCTTCGAAGGTGGGGAAGTAGTGGGCCTTGTCGCCGTAGACCTCCTTGCGGACGTCCTCCAGTTCGTGAAAGTTCTTCAGGCAGTTCACCCCGCCGATGGCGGCGCAGGCGCCCAGGGCCACCACCACCCTGGCGTTGCGCCGGATCTCCTCGAGGCGGGGAATCTCCTCCTCCCGGGTGCAGGTCCCCTCGATAAAGGCGATGTCGTATTCGTCGGACCGTTCCGTCATGATCTCGCGGAAGTTCACGATGTCCACCCGGGAGACCAGGTCGAGCAGCTCGTCCTCGCAGTTGGAGACGGTGAGCTGGCACCCTTCGCAGCAGCTGAAATCGAAAAATGCGACGCGCGGCTTGGCCATCAGATTGCCTCCTCCATTTTCAGGACTTCCGGATAGCTGAAGACGGGGCCTTTCTGGCAGACGTAAACGTTGTTGATCTGGCAGTGTCCGCACTTGCCCAGCCCGCACTTCATGTGCCGTTCCAGTGAAAGGAAGACGTTCGCCTGGGGCACGCTGCGCCCCATCAGCTCCAGCATGACGAACTTGTACATCACCGGCGGCCCGCAGACCGCCACCAGGGTTTTCTTCGGATCGAAGTCCACCCGGGGGAACAGCCGGGTGATGACGCCGATGTTGCCCGTCCAGTCGCCGTCGGGGGCCCGGTCGACCGTGACGTGGAAGTCCACGTCCTTGCGGTTGGTCCACTCGGCCAACTCCTCGCGGAAGAGCAGTTCGGCCGGGGTCCTGGCGCCGAAGAGGATGTGGACGCGCCCGTACGCCAGGCGGTCCTCCAGGACGGGGTGGATCAGTGACCGAAGCGGGACCAGCCCGATGCCGCCCGCCACGAACATGACGTCGCGGCCCTTGAAGCGGTCGAGGTCGAAGCCGTTGCCGAAGGGGCCGCGGATCCCGACCGTGTCCCCTTCCTTCATCCGGTGGAGGGCCCCGGTGACGTTGCCCGCGTTGCGAACCACCAGGTCGAAGCTCTCCCGGCGGTTCGGGGACGAACTGATGGAGATCGGGGCCTCTCCGACGCCCATGACGCCCACCTCGACGAACTGGCCCGGCCGGTGCCCCAGGGGCGCCTTGCCGGGAAGCTCGATCTCGAAGAAAGTCTCCATGGCCGTTTCGGCGTGGATATGCTTGAGGGTGCCCCAGACGGGCACATAGGGGGAGCGGCTCATTGGGCGCCTCCTTTCAGGCTCTTGTCCACGAAGTGGTTGACGGTTTCCACCACGCTGATGTGGACCAGGCAGCTCCGGACACAGCGTCCGCAGCCGACGCAGAAACTCTTCTTGTACTTCAGGACGGGGTAGAGGAACTTGCGGTAGAAGCGGTGCCGGTTCCGGTCGCTCCGGTGCTCGCGGAAGTTCTCGCCGCCCGCCACCCGGGCGAACTCCTCCAACTGGCAGCCGTCCCACACGCGGGTGCGCTCGCCCTTCGAGGGGTCGGCCAGGCTGACATCGTCCCGGACGTCGAAGCAGTAGCAGGTGGGGCAGACCAGGTTGCAGGCGCCGCAGGAGAGGCACTTTTTCCCGTGCTCGTCCCAGATGCCCGCGTGGTACTCGCCCTTGAACAGGAGCGGCAGGTGCTCCACGGGGATGCGCACCGCCAGCTTCTGCGCCTTCTCCTTGCGCTCGTACCACTCGCTCACCCGGACCACGTCGGCTGCTTCCACGGCCTCGGTGACGGCGTGCCGGTCCAGGGCCTGCTCCCCCTTCTCCGACCCGATCTCGACGGCGAACCGGTCCCCGGTGTCGGTGAGGAAAAGGTCGAAACCGTCTTCCGGGGGGCGCAGGGTCCCCATGCTGGCACAGAAGCACTGGTCGTCGGGCAGGCAGTTCATGCCGATCACCAGGGCCTGCTCCCGCTTTTCCAGGTAGTTCGGGTCGGGGTTGTCGTCGGCGAAGACGCGGTCGAGGCGCTGCAGCCCGTGGAGGTCGCAGGGGTGGACCCCCACCAGGGCGACGGGCTTGACCTGCACCACGGCTTCGGCGGAGGGCTCGGCCCCCGAGAGGTCGAAACGCAGGAGCGTTTCCTTCTGGGGAAAGAAAAACTTCTTGGGCGGCAGCAGGCTTCCCTGGAATTCCCCGACCATCGCGGAGGCGTCGTCCAGCCGCCGGTATACGATGGTCCCGGGCGCCTTTTGAACGGGGCCCACAACCTCGTATTCCGCGGCAAGGTTCTTCAGGAAGTCAAGGAATGCCGTTTTCCCGATGACGCGATAAGCCATTCATCCTCCTCTTCCACCACTGTTTGCATACCGGGCCGGGCGGACCCGCGCGAGTCGTCCGAAGTTCGCACTTTTCTATCACGGCGGCAAGCGGCCGTCAATTCACTTTGAAGGTCTTCTGAAAAACCGGGGGCCGCCGGGAGGGACCGTGGCGGCCCGAACTCTCCGGTTGATTCTTCCCGCAAGCCGGCGGTAGAATCCACGTCAATTCCCAGGACCCGAACGCCCGGAGGAAACCATGCGACTGTCGATCCAAACGAAGCTCTTCCTCTCCCATTTCGCCGCCATCGTCCTGGTGTCCGGCTCCGTGGGCACGTTCTTCTACAAGGTGGCGGTGGACAGCCTGGACGACAGCCTCAAGGCCCGCCTCCAAAACAGCGCGGCCTTCCTCTCCCAGGTCCTGGACGCCCGCGCTCTCGAGGAAATCCGCGGCCCCGGCGACGCGGCCCGCCCGGACTACCTGGAGAACCTGCGCCGCCTGCGGGAACTCCAGGCCACCAACCCGGACATCGCCTTCATCTACGTGATGCGTCTGGAGAACGACCGGGTGGTCTTCGTCCTCGACTCGGACACGTCCCGGGAGCAGGCCCTGCCCGGCCAGCCCTACGACGCGCCCTTTCCCCGCCTCCGGGAAGGGTTCCGCGCTTACGCCGTCGACGACGAGATCACGCGGGACCGGTGGGGGTACTTCCTCTCGGGTTACGCGCCCCTGAAGAACGGGAACGGCCGTTACCTGGTCGGCCTGGACATGCGGGCGGACGAGGTCCAGATGAAATTCCAGACCATCCGGATCACGGGGGCGGTGTCCCTGTGCCTCTCCATCGCCCTCGCCTGGCTCTTCTCCCTCCTCCTCGCCCGGCGCATCACCCGACCCATCCGGCGCCTCGTCGTCCGGACGGGGGAGATCGCCGAGGGACGGCTGGAGGGGGAGGTGGAGACCCGCGCCGGGGACGAGGTGGGGGACCTGGCCGGGGCGTTCAACACCATGGCCGCACGCCTGGCCGAGAGCCGGACGGAAACCCGCCAGGCCATGGACAAGCTCAAGGAAGCCCATGACACCCTCGAGCAGCGGGTGGAGGAGCGCACCGCGGAGCTGGCGGAGGTGAACGCGGACCTCCGGCGGGAGATCGCCGAGCGCGAGCGGGCGGAGAAAGCCCTGGCGAAGGCGGCCACCACCGATTTCCTGACCGGCCTCCTCAACCGCCCCGCGGTGCTCGCCCTGATCGAGCAGGAGGCCGAGCGGGTCAAGCGGGGAACGCCCGACTTCTCCCTGATTCTCGCCGACCTGGACCACTTCAAGGAGATCAACGACAGCCACGGGCACGAGGCGGGGGACGAGGTCCTCCTGAAGTTCTCCCGCATCCTCCGGGAAAGCGTCCGGGGACAGGACGCCGTGGCCCGGTGGGGCGGCGACGAGATGCTGCTCTTCCTCCCGGAGACCCCGACCAACGGGGCGGTGGCGGTGGCCCGGAAGGTCCTGACGGCCGTCTCGGAAACGCCCCTCGAGTCGGGAGGACAGTTTTTCCGTCTGACCGTCAGCCTCGGGGTCTCGACGTTCAGGCCGGGGATGACCGTCACCGACTGCTTCCGCCTGGCCGACGAGGCCCTTTACCGGGTCAAGGCCGGCGGGCGCAACGGGGTCGCCGCGGCCGAGGGCCCCGCCAACCCGTAATCCGATTAACCGCGAACCACACAAACCACACGAACAGGATTCGGACGCGCGTCCCCATCCGCCTTGATTTCCTGGAGGGGCGGGTATATGCTCCTCCCATCATTGCATTGTCGAGGACGTGAAGCATGAAAATCGCCATCATCGGGTCTCACGGGTGCGGAAAGACGGCTCTGGCCTTCTCCCTCTGCACGGAGCTTCAGAAACGGGGGCACAGCGTGGAGCTGGTCGTGGAGATGGCCCGGCACAGCCCCTTCCCCATCAACGAGGCCACCTCCGAGGACGGGCAGCTCTGGATATTGCACCGGCACATCGTGGCGGAGCTGGAGGCCTCGGTCCGGGCCAAGACCGTGGTCTGCGACCGGGCGGTGGTGGACAACTACGCCTACTTCTGCCACAAGTTCGGCCGCCGGCCCCACCTGGACGCCCTGGTGGCGGAGTGGATGGGGACCTACGACGTGGTGGCCAAGGTGCCCATCGTGGAGGAGTGGCTCATCAACGACGGGGTGCGCTCCGTGGACCACGCCTTCCAGCGGGCCATCGACACCCGGGTCACGGACCTGACGGACCTGCTGGCCGCGGGGCGGACGTACCTCCTCCGCCTGAGCCACCCCTTCGGCCCGGCGGACATCCTGGAGGACGAAACCGTCCGGCGCCTGCTGGAGAACGGCCGCGGCTGAACCGCTGAAGCCGGGGTGTGGATTTTCTTCTTCCTCTGCGTTTTCTGCGTGTTC
The DNA here is from genome assembly GCA_018001935.1 of Acidobacteriota bacterium. Lineage (NCBI taxonomy): Bacteria > Pseudomonadati > Acidobacteriota > Acidobacteriota bacterium. Next base: position 126,541 of record JAGNHB010000008.1, on the reverse strand, counting down.
TGTGGTTTTCACCGCCCCAACCGCAGAAAACGCGGAACACGCGGAAAAGCATTCGGACAGGAGTGAGCCGTGAACGATACCGTGGTGATCCGGAGTTTTCAGGACCCGATGGAGGCAAACCTGGCGAAAGGGCGACTGGAGGCGGAGGGGATTCCGTGCTTCCTGGCGGACGAGAACATCGTCGGCATCCAGCCCTTCTACGGCATCCTCGTCGGCGGGATCAAGCTGACCGTCCGGGCGGCCGACGCGGGGCGGGCGACGGCCCTCCTCGATGGTGAACCAACGGTCGATGGCGCGGGACCCCTGGACGACCTCTCCGGGTCGACCGAATGAAGCCTGTCCTTATCATCGGCACCGTGATCGTCCAGTTGGCCCTGGTCAGCTACTCCGTCGCCGTTTTCGCCGAGCAGCGGCGCCAGCGTGTCACCCGGACCGTCCTGTTCTGGCTGAGCGCCGGCCTCCTGTTCGACGTCGCCGCCACGACCTGCATGATCGTCGGCTCGCGCAACCCCTGGTACACACCCCACGGGCTCCTGGGCTACTCCTCCCTGGCGGGGATGGCCGTCGACGCCGCGCTGATCTGGCGGGCCCGGTTGAAATACGGCCCCGGCAGCCCGGTCTCCCGGGGGCTGCACTTCTACTCCCGCCTCGCCTACCTCTGGTGGGTGCTTGCCTACGTCACCGGCGCGCTCCTCGTCCTGGTCTTCCGGAACCGCTAGCCAGATACCAAAACCACGAAACTCGGGAACCTCATCGGAAGGATCGGTCTGACCTGTCTGACTTGTCCGACTTGTCCGACTTGTCCGATTTCCTTTCGCCGTTGCATTCGGGGGAGGGCCGGGTTATCCTCGGCCCATTCGGCGGCGAGGAGCGAGGGCCCATGAAAGCGTTTTTCCAGGGGATGTCCGAGCAGCTGGCGGCGTGGCGGCGGGAGCTTCACCGTTTCCCGGAGGTGGGGATGCGCCTGCCCCGGACGGCCGCCTGGCTGGAAGCGCGGCTGTCGGAGATGGGCCTCCCCTTCCGCCGCATAGGCGACGGGTTGGTGGCGGACCTCCCGGTGCGTGCCGACGAGGGGGGGCGCCCGCCGCAACCCGGCATCTTCGCCCTCCGCGCCGACATGGACGCCCTGCCCGTCCACGAGGAGAACGACGTCCCGTACGCCTCGACCCACCCCGGGGCCATGCACGCCTGCGGGCACGACGCCCACATGGCCATCCTCCTGGGGGTCGCCCGCTGGTTCGCCCTTCACCCGGCGGCCTTCCCGGTCCGGTTGATTTTCCAACCGGGGGAGGAAGGCTACGCCGGGGCCCGGGAGATGATCCGCGGCGGGGCGCTGGAGGGGGTCGCCGCCATCGTCGCGGTGCACGTCGGTGAACTCTTCCCCTGCATCCCCCCGGGCAGGGCGGGCTTCCGGCCGGGGGTGATGATGGCGGCCTCCGACCACTTCACCTTCGTCTTTCGCGGCCCGGGCGGGCACGCCGCCACCCCCCACCTCACCGCCGACCCCGTGGTGGCCGCCGCCCAGTTCGTCCAGGGCGTGCAGGCCCTCCGGAGCCGTCGGCTCAGCCCGTCCCACCCCGCCGTCATCAGCGTGTGCAGCGTCCACGGGGGTAGCGCCCACAACATCATCCCCACCGAGGTGGCCCTGGAGGGAACGGTGCGCACCGTCACGACCAAGGACCAGGAATTCCTGGGCAGCCGGATGGAGACCCTCGCCCGGCACGCCGCCGAGGCCGGCGGTTTGGAGGCCGACCTGCGCTGGCACGAGAGCTACCCCGTGGTGGACAACGACCCGGCCGTCACGGCCCTGGTGGAGGACGCCGCCCGCCGCTGCCTGGGGGACGACGGCGTGGTGGGCATCCCGGAGCCTTCCATGGGGGGCGAGGACATGGCCTTCTACCTCCGGGAGGTCCCGGGCTGCCTCTGGAGCTTCACCACCCACAACCCCGGCAAGGGCATCACCGCCCCGCACCACACCCCCCGCTTCGACGTGGACGACGCGCTCCTGTGGCTCCCCGCCTGGGTCATGGCCCGGTCCGCGCACCGGTTCTTCGGCGCGGAAGCCGACTCAACCTGACGGCCCCGGGCGTCGCCCCGCGCCCGGCCCGACGGGGTCCGCGGCGCCTCGCGGCGGCATGGTCCCGGGACTTCCCGCCGGCCCCCCGGCAGGGCGCGAGCCGCTTCCCGGCGGATTGGACCGCCCCGGCGCGCTTTCCTGTGGTAGAATCCCCCGTCGACCGCCGGGCCCGGGTGCGCCGGGCACCCGCGGCCGTCGAAAGGACCCCTCCGCCGTGGCCAGAGGTGACGGTGCGTTCACCGCCTTTTTCCTGATCGTCCCCGTCTCGTGGGCCGGGTCCTTCATCGCCGGGAAGTACGTCGTGCAATCCCTCGACCCGGTGGAGAGCACCTTCCTCCGCTTCCTCCTCTCGGCCCTGGCCATGTTCCCCGGCCTGCTCCTGTTCCACCGCCGGCGTCACCCCGACTTCCGCGAACGCGGGTTTCTGAAGCACCTGGGCCTCGGGGTCCTGACGGCGGGGCTCGGCTACCACCTCCTGTTCTTCTGGGGGCTCAAGCTGGCGACCCCCACCAACGCCTCCCTCCTCATCGCCCTGAACCCCTTCTTCACCGCGCTGGGCGAAGTGGCCTTCTTTCACCACCGGCGGCCCGGCCGGTTTTACGCCGGCTTCGCCCTCGCCTTCGCCGGGGCCGCCGGGGTGATCGTCTCCCGGGGGGGCGTCCCGCGCCTCGACAACCTCGGGGCCGGGGAACTGATCTGCCTGGCCGCCGCCGTCACCTGGAGCGTCTACACCCTCCTGGCCCGCTCCACCAAGGCCCCCCACTGGGACGCCCTCTGGATCAACGCCTACAGCTACCTCGTCACGGCCCTGCTGCTGGTCCCCTTCTGCACCGGCCTCCTCGGCCCCGCCGCGCTGGGGGCGGTCCCCGCCGAGGCCTGGTGGGGCACCCTCTACATGGCCGTCTTCCCCACCGCCATCGGGTACACCCTCTTCTACGTGGGCGTCCAGCGGAAGGGGGGCGCCTGGGCGGCGGCCTTCTCCTACCTGGTGCCGTCCCTCACCGCCCTGCTGGACCACCTCTTCTTCCACGCGGCGGTCACGGCGCCCATGGCGGTGGGCACGGCCCTGGTGGTGGGCGGCCTCCTCCTCGGCAACCTCCCCTCCCGCCCCCCACTAAAACCAGGATTATCAACCACTAATCATACTAATTCGCACTAATGGGGAATGTCCTGAAACTCTGTAAGTCCCCTCTCCCGGAGACCGGTGGCATCAGAAACGAATTTTTTCGATCGAGTCTGCAGACTTTTGGTGTATTTCGTGGTGCTTTTCAGGCTTGTCCGGGCGAGTCAATTACCCTCGCCTGAAGGCGAGGGCTTGTAATTCGGTGGGCTCAAGCTGAAGCTTCGCCCACCTTATTCGGCGAATCCCTTCAGGTCTTCCCAGCACTGCTATCCACTCCCCCACGATCCTAAAGTACGGTCAGATCGTGGTTAAACTCAAGTTTTCGCCTGAAGGCGAGGGCTTTATTCCCATCGTCGGACAGTAATACGGAGCAGATCAACCCGGCTTCCTCAATCAACCATGATTAGTGTGGATGAGTGCGATTAGTGGCAGATCGTCTTCCGGGGTTGCGGAGAGCGGGCCGGTGGAGTAGACTGGGGCGTGCGAACCGGCTCGACGAAAACTTCAGGTGGAGCGTGCGCCATGACCCCGAAAGCGAAGGCCCCCGAATTGTCCGAACCCGCCCCAGCCGCCGGGACCGGCCGTCCCTGGCTCGTGGGGATCGTGGGCGGCTCCGGCAGCGGGAAGACGTCCATTGCCAAGGAGATCCTGCGGCGGATCCGCCGGAAGGGCATCGACGCCCTCTACATGGACATGGACGCCTACTACGCCCCCCTGGAGACCGTCAAGTCCCGCTTCGGGAAGCGCCCCGTCAACTGGGACCACCCCGACGCCTTCGACCTGGGGCTCATGTCCGCCCACATGGCGGCGCTGCGCCGGAACGAGTCGATTCGCAAGCCGATCTACGACTTCACCATCTCCGACCGGACCGGTTGGGCCGAGCCCGTCACCCCCGGTCCCGTGGTCATCCTCGAGGGCTTGCTCCTCTTCGCCCTGCCCGAGCTGCGGGAACACCTCGACCTGAAGGTCTTCGTGGACACCGACGCCGACATCCGGATCCTCCGCCGCCTGCAGCGCGACGTCGAGGAACGCGGGCGCTCCGTCGAGAGCGTGATCCAGCAGTACCTGGAGTCGGTCCGCCCCATGCACCTGGAGTTCGTGGAGCCGAGCAAGCGCTACGCCGACCTCATCGTCCCCACGGGCGTGGAGAACCGGACCGCCCTCGACCTCCTCACCCAGCACATCGCCGCGAAGCTCATCTTCTGAGCCCCGGAAACGCCGGCCGGAGCGTAGCCACGGGCGACGCATACAGCGCCGGGCAGTCGCACGATGAAACCCGCTTTGAACCACGGATGAACACGGATGAAAAAGGATCGCCAAGAATGAAAACGATTCGAAATCCTTCGTCCGCCCCCGGTGTCCTTTTGGTCCCTTAAGTCCTTTTGGTCCTTTCGTCCTTTTCAACCGAGACCGGTCAAGACCCCCCCCTCCGTGACTCCGCGAGAGAACAGCCCGGAATCTCTCTCACAGGGGCACGGAGAAAACGCGGAGATCCTGTTTCAGAAGGCCGTTCGAGCGTGGAGATGACCGGCCGGGTTCGAGAGCCACATCGAAATCAAAGACGTGAAGGGGATCAGCGGCCGTGCCCCTTGAATGTGGATAAAACGGGGATTATACTGGGTTCAGCTTAACGGGGCCTTGTGGCTTGGCGTCTTTGCGTGAGGTTGAGACAGGCTTCTTTCACCGGCTTTTCCGAAAGCGAGCAGGTTCCCTTTTTCCGGGGGGTCTCCCGGGGCCGAGAAGAGGAGGATTACGATGCCGCATCTCACCCACCCCGATTTCACCGTTCCTCCGAACTCGAACCCGGCCCGACCCCGATGCGGGGTCCGGGCGGCCGCCGCCCTCGTCCTGCTCGGGGGGCTGCTCGCCCTGGCGCCCCCGGCAAGGGCCCAGGCGGTGGTGGACACCCTCTACTCGGCGCCGGACACCCACTGGGTCGACATGGCCCTCTACCCCTCCGGGAACAAGCTCTTCGTCGCCGACAACACCCACGCCTGCATCCGGGTGTTCGACTCCGCCTCCCTGGCGTCGCTGGGGGTGATCTCCCTGTCGAGCTACCTCCCGGACCGGCCGCAGTCCGACGGCATGGTCGTCCACGACGGGACCGGCACGCTCTACGTGGTGGTGGACCAGGGCTACGCCACCAGCGTCTCCCGGATCGTGGTGATCGACGCGGACACCCACGCGGTCCTCACCACCCTGACCGGGGTCGGGAACAACCTCATGCTGGCCCTCGACGCCGCGAGGAGCCGGCTTTTTACTTTCGGCAACCACCCCGTAACCTTCCACCAGACCCTCACGGCCTTCGACGTCAACACCAACACCGCCGTCGGGACCGTGGACATCGAAACCCTTATGGGAGAACCCCATTCGCGCCTGAACAGGGAAGGCGGAATCGACCCGGTGACGGGACGCACGGCATTCAGCAACATCCATCGGGAGAGCTTCCTGGTCATCGATGGAACGACCCTGTCGGCCACCCGCATCGACGCAGCCGGTTCCCAGGGATGGAACCTCATCTGGAACCCCCAGGAAAACCGAGTGGTGATCACGGATTTCGATTGGAACTACTTATCCTTCGATCTCGATTCCGGCGGCTCGACCCATTGCATCACCCGAGGGGACGGAGAGGGCTTGTTCTACAGTTCGCTGACGAATCGGGTCTATTCCGGGACCGAGATCACGGAATTCATGTATGTCATCGACGGTCCCACGGGCGCCTGCCAGGAGGTGAGCCTCGGCGGCGGGTTGCCCGAGGTCGGCTTTGTGAATGGCAAACGTCAGGTCTGTTTCGTCAATTTCTGTTCCGTCTATGTGCTGGGCGAGGACCTTCTCGACCCGGTAACGCGCTTTAACGTTCCCGGCCCGGGCGGCGGGGGGACCGTTGACACCCAGATCCTCGTCCAGCCGGGGACCCAGCGGGTGTTCATCCGCGGCTGGCGCGACCTGACCGAAGGCGAACTGAGCCAGGTCCTGGTCATCGACGGCCTGGCGCCCGTGATCACCGCTCACCCCCAGCCCGCCACGCTCCGGAAGGGCCAGAGCGCCGCCTTGTCCGTCACCGCGGCCGGGACGGGGACCCTTCACTACCAGTGGTTCCACGGCGTGCGGGGCGACACCGCCAACCCCGCGGGGACCGATTCGCCGGGTTTCACCACGCCGGCCCTGGACCAGACCACCCGCTACTGGGTGCGGGTCACCGACGAGCTCGGGCGGGCCGACAGCCGGGAGGCCGTCGTCACGGTCGATCCCGCGCCCGGGAACTGGTTCGTGTGCTCCGCCCCCACCACCCGGGACCTGTACGGGCTCTCCTTCATCGACGCCCGGAACGGCTGGGCGGCCGGGGAATTTGGCACCCTTTTGCAAAGCTCCGACGGCGGAAAAACCTGGGTTTTACAAACCAGCGGGACCAACAAGGCGCTCTACGACGTCTGCTTCGCGGATTCCCTGCACGGGTGGGCGCCGGGCGGCTTTTCCTCCACGTTCATCCTGAAGACCGCCGACGGTGGAAAAACCTGGGCCTCCAAACCTTCCGGGACCGACTACCGGCTGTTCCGGGCCCGGTTCGTCGATGCGCAGACCGGATGGGCGGTGGGAGAAATGGGGACGATCCTGAAGACCACCGACGGGGGCGAGACCTGGACGCCGCAACCCACGGGTACGTCGGACTGGTTTTACGACGCCTGGTTTTTCGACGCCGCCAACGGCTGGGCCGTCGGCAGCACCGGTACGGTCCGCCAGACCACCGACGGGGGGGCCAACTGGACAAACCGCGACATCCTCAACCAGAACCACCTGAACGGGGTCTGCTTCGTCGGCCCGGATACCGGCTGGATCGCCTCGGGAGACAACGTCTACGAAAACCGCGGGCGGATCAACAGCACGGTGGACGGCGGGATGACCTGGCCCCTGCGGAACGTCGAGCCCTTCGACCAGTGCCTCAAGAGCGTTGCGTTCGTCAATCCCACCACCGGATGGACGGTGGGGCTCGACGGCACCATCCTGAAGACCCTCGACGGCGGTTCGAACTGGTTCGCCCAGCCCTCCGGGACCACCGCGGACCTGAACCGCGTCCAGATGATCGACGCGGGCCTGGGCTACGCCGTGGGCAGCGGCGGGACAATCCTGAAGTACGTGGGGCTGGACGTCAACCGCGACGGGACCTTCGACGCCCTCGACGCCGTCACCCTGGCCGCCTTCCTGGCGGAGGGCCCGCCCCTCCCCGCCGGCCCCGGCAGCGGGGACCTCAACGCCGACGGCGCGGTGAACGCCCTCGACCTGATGGCGCTCCGGCTGGCCCTCCCGGCCGATTGACAGACCCGCCCGGGCCTTTTCGTGCGGTTCGTGTGGTTCGTGGTTTCTTTCCGGATCGGGCTATTGCACCTTGACCCGAAGCACGAAATCCGCGTTCTCGGTCTCGATGGTGTCCACCAGGATTTTCCAGGGCCCGGAGACCTTGACCCGACCCGTCCAGGTGGTGCTGTATCCACCCTCCATGTCCAGGGGCTCCGATCCGTCGGGGCCCACAAGGTAGAAAACCACGTCGTGGTTGGGCGTGTCGCTGGTCACGCTGACGCTGAGGGTCTGCCCCCGTTTCAGGTCCAGCGCATAGGCCGCCTTCCGCCCGCCCGCGATGCTCCCGCGGACCCGGACCGGTTTGCCCCCGGCCCGGACCGCCAGGGGTTCCGCCACGGGTTCCGGCTCCTCGCCCGCGTCGTCTTCCGGCTCCACGATCTCCCGGCCGAAGTCGGGGACCTCCGACGACACCCGCCGATAGCTTCCGGTGGCCGTCACCCGGCGGGCGAAGCCGCAGTCGTTCTCCTGCTCCACCGTCAGGGTGTCCCCGTCGAAGGCCAGGGTGATCCGGCAATCCGGGTACTCCTCCAGCCGGATCTCGGCCCGGCCGCGTTCCAGCGGGACCTCCAGGGCCCCCGTCCCGCTCGAGTCGGCCATGCGCTCGCCGGACGCGTCCCGGTACTCGCGGTTCCCCACGAACATCACGCGGATCCGGCGCCGGCCGATCTCCTCCACCCGGATCTCGTTGCGCGCCCCGCGCTCGCGAAACGTCCAGGTCCCCGTGACGGGGACCCTCGGCGGCCCCGGCGGCGGGGGCGGCTCGACCCCGGCGGGGGGGACCGCCCCGCCCGACGGCCCGAGGTTGACCCGCAGGACGTACCGGGACGATTCCGCGACGGTGGACACCTCAATCCGGTGCTCCCCGTCCAGGCCGAGCCGGCCGTTCCAGTGGTCGGCGTAAACACCGGAACCCATCGGGAGCGAACGGGCCGGCCCCACCACGCAGAACTCGGTCCGGTCGTCCGGCCGCTCCCCGCGGAGGCGGATGTCCAGGGTCTGTCCGGCCCGGGCCCGGAACACGTACACGATGACCTGCTTGAACTTCACCGTGCCGAAGATGGGCTCGGTGGACCCGCCGTCCGGGAAGCGGATCCGGAAGCGGTTCACGCCGTCCGGGACGACTTCGGTCTTCTGCAGGGCCCGGTTGACCCCGCCCGCGTTGCCCCCGTCCCACCCCTCGAAGACCGGGGTCTCCCCGGAGACCCGGCGGTAACGCCCGTCGGCGCGGACGTTGTTGCCGAAGCCGCACTCCCCCTCCTGCCGGACGTTCAGGAAACCGCCCGCGGCCTCCAGCGTGATCCGGCAGTTCCGGGCGTACTCCTCGGGCGAGGTCAGGACGGCCTTGTTCCCCGCCAGGGTCACGACGCCGTGGATCTCCCCCTCGTTGAAGCGCTCCCGGCCGTCGAAGCCCAGGTACTTGTATCGACCCAGGAACTGGACGGCATAGGCGCCGTCCCCCCGGTCGAGCACCCGCCACTCGTTGGGTCCGTCCCGGTAGGTCCCGGTCAGGTTGAACCCCTGGGCCGCCGCGCCCGCGACGGCGAAGGTGGCGGCAAACAGGAAAACAAGACAGCGAAAACAACGCGGTGGTCGGCGGTTCATACAGCCCTCCAGCAAAGCAGTTTCGGGTTTCGTGAACGGGCCGGGAACGGGGGCGGCCTTTGCCCGGCCCCCGGACCCGTGCGCTCTTCAGTCACTTGGACTGGCCGGCAGGGGAAAAGGATCAATCGCTTGTTTCCCCGGTCTCCCCCATGTTCCGCAGGCTCACCCCGTCTCACCCGACGCGTCGCACGGATCACATCGCACCCTTCCGAAGCCCGTCGCTTACGCTCCGGGTGCACCAGGGTCAGCTTCCCAGGCGTTGGTGAACACTGTTCCGCTTCGCGGGGGTGAAGCCAGCGTCGGCGATCAGGCGGCGCAGTTCGGCCTCGGTGGCGTGGTTGACCGCGCCGGCGGCCGCCACCACGTTCTCCTCGATCATCACCGATCCCAGGTCGTCGGCCCCGAAGCGCAGGGCCACCTGGGCGATCTTGAGCCCCATGGTCACCCAGGAGGCCTGGACCGTCCGGACGTTGTCCAGGTACAGCCGCGAGAGGGCCACCATGCGCAGGTACTCCATGCCGCCCGTCTCGAAGGGCCCCTCCGTGCGGCCCAGCTCGGTGTTGGGCCACTGGAAGGTCCAGGGGATGAAGGAGACGAACCCGCCGGTGCGGTCCTGGAGGGTGCGGAGCCGGTCCAGGTGGGCCAGGCGGTCGGCGAGGGTCTCGCCGCTCCCGAACATCATGGTCGCCGTGGTCTTGAGCCCCAGGTGGTGGGCGGTCTCCATGACGCTGAGCCACGCGTCCGCGCTGCACTTCGACGGGCTGACCTTCCGCCGGTGAGCGTCCGAGAGGATCTCGGCCCCGCCGCCCGGCAGGGAAGTGAGGCCCGCCGCCGTCAGCCTCCGCAGGCACTCGGTGACGGAAACCCCCGAAACGGCCGCCATGTGGAGGACTTCCGGGGGGGAGAAACAGTGAAGGTCCACCCGGAAGCGCTCCCGCAGGTCCCGGAGAAGGGCCTCGAACCAGGGCAGGTCCAGGCCCGGGTGAAGGCCGCCCTGCAGGAGGATCCCGGACCCGCCCAGCGCCACGGTCTGGGCCACCTTGGCATAGAGGGTGCGGCGGTCCAGGACGTAGGCGTCGGGGGCGTCGGGGTCCCGGTAGAAGGCGCAGAACCGGCAGCGGCTGGTGCAGACGTTGGTGTAGTTGATGTTGCGGTCCACCACGTAGGTGGCGACGCCGTCCGGGTGGTGCCGCTGCCGAGCCGCGTCCGCCAGGCGGCCAAGGTCGAGGAAGGGGGCCTCCTCGTACAGGCGGGCCGCTTCCTCCCGGTTGAGCCGCTCGCCGCGCAACGCTTTCTCCGCCAGTTTCCCGGGGTCCGTTTCCCGCATGTCCCCATCCTCCTTCTCGTCTGCCGGAAACCCGCTTTCCGCCACGGGCACAGTATACCCCCGAACGGGCCCGAAGCCAACCGGCGTGGGCGCCGTAGTGCTATGATGCCCGAAACGCCGGAAAAGACAGGGCCCCCAGGCACCGGGATTGCATTCCCACCCGGTCGGGAGTACACTGGTGAAACCTTTCGAGGGCACCCGGGTTTGAAAGGGGTTTGCGCGGGGGAAGCAGGCGGCGGGCCGGGGGAGGCCGCCAGGGCCGCGGGACCCGAGCCGGTCCCGAAGCAATAGACAAAACCCTTTGCAAGGAGGAGATATGAGCAGGTCTGTGGTGTTTTTCCTGGTTTCCGCGTGCCTGGTTCTCGCGTTTGCCTGCGGGAAGAAGGACGAGGCCCCGGCGGCGGCCGTCACGCCCACGGCCGAAGCGAAGCCGTCCGCCCCCGAGATCGAGTCCTGGGCCCTCGCCAAGGCCCTGGAGGCCAACGGGGAGAAGGCGGTGACGGACTACAACGGGAAGCCCTTTGCGGTAAAGAACCTCGCGGTCTTCATGACCAACGCCGGGAACGGGACGATGGACGCCCATGCCTACGACGCCGCTTCCCGGACCATCAGCGCCCTCTCCGCGTGCAAACTGAACGCCGACCCGCTGGTGAGCAGCTCCGAGTACGGTTTCGCCGTCACCTTCGCCAACGCGGGGGACGCGGCGGGGCTGCGCGGCGCCCACAGCGAGCAGGGGGGCGGCGGCCCCATCATGGTCCTCAAGCAGCTGGTCACGGTGGAGGGGACGCTCGAGCTGTCCGCGGTCAGCAACACCCTCAAGATCAACCAGGCCCGGCTGATCAAGGTGCAGTGAGGCGCGCCGTCACTCGGCGCAGTTGCAGAGGGCCACGGTGCGGTCGAGGCCGGCGGCGTCCCACACCTCGGGGGTCTCCTCGCACAGGCCCACGGAGCAGACGTCCCCCAGCGCCGTGAGAACGGCCCGGTAGAGGGCGACCCGTTCCTCGACGGGGTAGCGGGCCAGCCCCCGCGGGTCCGGGGAGGGCACCAGGTCTTTCAGCACGCCGTTGGGGATGAACTTGAAGAGGGAGGGCTCGGCGCGGAGGGTCCCCAGGGTGACCCGCTCCGGCCGGAGTTCACGGGCCTGCTCCGCCAGGGCAATATAATCGTAGCCCCGGATCATGGGGTCGATGCGCAGGCGGACCCGCCAGCCGCCGCGGAGGAGTTCGCCGGCGACGGCGAGGCGCTCCTCGGGCGGGGCGGCGCCGGCCTCGAAGCGAGCCGCGGCCTCGGGGTGGTTCACCGAGAACGACAGCACGATGCTGGCGCAGGGTTCGGATTCGAGGAAGGCCCGGCACTCGCGGCGCCCCCCCTTGGTGACGAGGAGGAGGGTCTGGGGGCGCCCCGGTTTCTCCGCCCGCTCTCGGAACAGCGCGACGAGGTCGGCGGCCAGCGGCCGGACGCCCTCGAAGGAGAGGCTGTCCGACAGGTTCCCGGCGTTGAGCACCACCGACTCGGGGTCGTCCCGGTCGATCCAGTGCCGGATCTCGGCCATCATGTCGTCCAGGTTCGAGAAGACGTGCGGGCGGTCCAGGTACCAGAAGGACGCCTGGAGGTAGCAGTACCGGCAGAGTGGGCGGAAACTGCAGCCGTTGGCGTGGGACAGCACGTAAAAATTCGGGCACACCGTTTGTGCCGGCGTGGTCCGGAAGATCTCGACGAAGGGCGTCCGCCGCTGCCGGAGGACGGTTGGTTTCGAACCTCGCATTATTTGACGACCACCGTCCCCGAAACGGTGAACAGCGAGATGGACCCCGTGCCGCTTCCGAGCGTCCCGGACACCCGGCTGATGCCGTAGGCGCTCACCCGTTTCGCGTTTTTGAGATCGGGGCGCAGCGTGATGGTGCCGGTCATGCTCTCGGCGTTCACCTTGGCGTCGCCGCCGCGGAGAAGGACGAGGTTGATGGTCCCGGCGATGTTTTTCAGGTTCATCTCCCGGGCGAACCGGCCGGCGAGCACGCAGTCGATGGTGCCGCTCACGCAGTCGGCGTTGACCGACACGGGGTCGTCGAGCCGCAGGACGATGTTCCCGTTGACGATCCTGGCGTCCACCCTGCCCGACATCCGCTCCGCCGTGAAGTTCCCCGTCATGATCTTGGTCTTCACCTCGGACCCGGCGGGAAGCGTCACCTCATAGGTGACGTTGTCGGACTCGGCGCCGCAGTAGAAGGCGGGGTGGGAGGGGGACGCGCCGATGGTGATCTCGTTGCCGTTCTGCTCCACTTTCGGCTGGCTGGTCCCCTTCTCCGAACGGGCCCGCACCACCACGACCCCGGCCTTGTTCCACCCGCGAACCACCACGTTGCCCCGGAGGATCTGGACCTTGACGACGGCGTCCCCCGAGACGGTGAGCTTGCGCTCCGACACCTGGGCCTGCACGGCGCACCCGGCCGCCAGGATCGCGATCATCAGCAGGGGGATTCGGTTCTTCACGGCACTCCTCCGAACAACGCTTCCATACCATACTACGAGGCGGGGTGTCAAATTGGTTCCACGAAATCGCCTCGCGTGACTGATTGCAGGGATGACCAGCACGACATCCCCGAAAAGTGCCCTTTGCAATCGCGTTCACGTTCGGTTTCAGGGTTTATCGGACCGTCATTGTGGTACAATTTCAATGTAACCAGCCGGAAATCCCCACAGGGCCCCTCGCGTGCACCGCCCGGTTTCCGCCGGCGGTGTGGCTGTCGAGGGGGCGCGAGAAACCGGCGGGCCGGCAACCTCGCCGGCCTTGAGCGTCGAAAGGCATCCGTTCCGCACGAGACGAGGGAGGGAATCATGGGAGGAAGAACACGGTGTTCGGCTCTTTTCATCCTGTTGATGGCTTCCGCGGTTTGGCCGCGCGACGGGGTCCCGGCACGGGCCGAAAGCGCCGCCGCCCCCCGGGCCGCCGTCTACCACGTGGCGGTGACCGGTGACGACGCCAACCCCGGCACCGCGTCCCAGCCCTGGCGGACCCTCGGGAAGGCGGCCGACACCCTGACGGCGGGGGACACGGTCCTCATCGGCCCCGGGACGTACGCCGAACGGCTCACGCCCGCCCACTCCGGGACCCCCGGCAACTACATCACCTTCGCCGCCGCCCCCGGCGCGGAGGCGGTCCTCGACGGCGCCACCGTGGACGTCCCCGAGTGGGGCGCCCTGGTGGACCTTTCCCTGCAGTCGTGGATCCGCGTCTCGGGCCTCCGGGTGATCAACACGGTGTCCAATGTCCACAACCCCGGCATCCTGGCGGACACCTCGTCCCACATCCTCATCGACGGCAACCGGGTCTCCAACACCACCGACTCCGGGATCGCCGCCTGGAACAGCACCGACGTGGTGGTGGAGCGCAACGAGGTCCACGACGTGTGCACCGGCGGTTTCAACGAGAGCATCACCATCGGGAATTCCTCGTGGTGCGAGGTCCGCTTCAACCACGTCCACCACGGCGCCAAGGAAGGCATCTGCCTCAAGGACGGCGCCACGTTCACCCGGGCGTACGGGAACCGGGTTCACCACACCGGGGCGGTCTGTTACTACGTGGACGCCCAGGCCCGGCCCACCTCCGACATCGAGGTCTTCGGGAACGTGGCCCACGACGGCGTGGAGAACGGCTTTTCCATCGCCTCCGAGGTGGGCGGTCTCCTGGAGAGGGTCAAGGTCTACAACAACCTCGCCTGGCGAAACGGCTGGGTGGGGATTCACATCTCGGACTGCTGCGTCGCCGACCACCCCATGTCCGACATCCGGGTCGTGAACAACACGGTGGTGGGCAACGGGACCAACGACACGGGGTGGGGCGGCGGGATCGCCCACGACAACCCCCAGGCGGCGGGCGTCGTCATCCGGAACAACCTGTGCAGCCAGAACCTCTCCTTCCAGATCGCCGTGGCCCCGACCGTCCCCGCGGGCGCCTGGGTCGCCGACCACAACCTGATCGACGGTTTCCGGGACAGCGAGGGGGAGATCTGGGGCGACGACCCCCGGACCGGTGACCCCCTGTTCCTCCTGGCCTCCGCGGGGGATTTCCACACGGGGCCCGGCTCGCCCGCCGCGGGCGGGGCGTCGTCCACGGACCTCCCCGTTGCCGACTTCGACGGCGTCCCCCGGCCCGCCGGCGCCGGCCCCGACATCGGGGCCTGGGAAACCCTCACGGCCCTCCCCGCCCGGGGCGACCTCGACGGGGACGACCGCGTCACCGCCGTCGATCGCCTTGCCCTGCAACTGCTGAACGCGGGGACGCTGAGCGCTCTCCTGGCGCCGTGCCGCTTCCCCTCGGCCGCGGACCTGGACGGCAACGGCACCCTGGACGCCGCCGACGAGGACGCCCTCGCCCGCCTCCTGTCCGGTACGCCCTGAGCCCGTCAATTTTGACGCCCCCGCAAAAAGTTGCATTTTACCCGCGAATCACGCGAATGAACGCGAATCAGAAATCAACAATCAATAGATATGATTCGTGTTATAAATTCGCGTATATTCGTATTATTCGCGGGAAATCCCCCTTTCGCGACTTTTTGCGGGTGCATCAATTCTTGCTGATAAAGTACTTTTCCAGCTCGAGGGAGTGGCGGGAGGAGGGAAGGCCCCCGTGGGAGGGGACGAAGGCGTCCGCCTTCACCAGGCCGACGTCCTGGGCGTACCAGTGGACCAGCCAGCCACCGTGGTCCAGGTCGTGACGGATGCGGATGCAGGGGAAGGTCCCGGCCGGGACGGTAAGGGTCTCCAGGCCCTGGAGCTTGCTCACCACCTTGAAGGCCACCCCCTTGGTGGTCCCCGACCAGGCCCAGACGTCCCGGGCGGCGATCCGGGCCGGAAGGGCCAGCATCGGGGTGTCGAATTTCGTCTTGCCGATGCCGAAGAGGCCCAGGTAGGAGACGATCCCCCGGGAGGTCTTCGCGAAATACAGGGTGAAGGCGTTGAGGATCCCCCGACCCGGGTCGTCGAGCATGCAGCCGGGGCTGCCGTCGGGGGCTTCCCAGGCTTTCGCCACGAAGGACTGGCCTGACGTGTCCTCCTCCCCCTCGTCCAGGGCCTGGCGCTTGACGTAGGACCACCGGCTCCCCTCCGTCATGGGGAAGTACCGGGTCCCGTCGATGGGCGTGGACGGCTGGGCCAGCTCGGATTCCGCCTCGCCGGCGCCCTTACCCCCGCACCCCCCGAGCAGAAGCCCCGCCGCCGCCAGGACCAGCCCGGCCGCCAGGCCACACATGCCAATCCGGAGGGTGTTGACCCGGCAGTCCGTCAGGAGCGACCGGTGAAGGCCACGTTGCGTCCGAGCGTCACCGGGCCCGCGGGGAACGCAGCTCCGCGCCCCGGGATTCCCCATGGTGCTGACCGGCGGTTTCCGCACGCGTTCGAACGTTGTCGGGTCCGGGGTCATGGGCGGCCTCCTCGCGACGGTTTCCAGACCTATTATCGGGGCAATGCGCGGCAAAAAGCAACCGGGTCCGCGCCCCTGCTCGGGTGATCGTTGCCTTTCCGGCGCGTTTGTCCTAGAATGTCCGGAAAACCGGGGCGGACGGACACCGCCGCCGCCGGGCCCGACGGCGAAAACCATCAAGGAGACCACCCATGCAGCGACTCGTGGAATGCGTGCCGAACTTCAGCGAGGGGCGCGACCGCGCCCTCATCGACCGGATCACCCAGGCCATCGCCTCCGTGGACGGCGTCAAGCTCCTCGACGTGGACCCCGGCGCCGACACCAACCGGACCGTGGTCACCTTCGTGGCGCCCCCCGAGACCGTGGGCGAGGCCGCCTTCCAGGGGATCAAGGCCGCGGGCGAGCTGATCGACATGAGCCGGCACACGGGGGCCCACCCCCGCATGGGCGCCACGGACGTGTGCCCCTTCATCCCCGTGGCGGGCGTCACCATGGAGGACTGCGCCGAGATCGCCCGGCAGACCGGCGAGCGGGTGGCCCGGGAGCTGGGGATCCCCGTCTACCTCTACGAGGCGGCCGCCGCCTGCCCCGAGCGGGTCAACCTGGCCACCATCCGGGAAGGCGAGTACGAGGGCCTCGCCGAGAAGATCCTGAGGCCCGAGTGGAAGCCCGACTTCGGCGCCCCCGTCTTCAACCCGCGCTCCGGCGCCACCGTCATGGGCGCCCGGGAGTTCCTGATCGCCTACAACATCAACTTCAACACCCGGGACAAGGCCCTCCTCACCGACATCGCTTTCGCCATCCGGGAGAAGGGCCGCGCCAAGCGCGACGCGAAGGGGGCCATCGTCAAGGACGCCGACGGCAGCACCGTCATGGTGCCCGGCCTCTTCAAGGACGTGAAGGCCATCGGCTGGTACATCCCCCAGTACAACTGCGCCCAGCTCTCCATCAACTTCACCAACTACAAGGTCTCGCCGGTGCACGTGGTCTTCGACGCGGTCTGCCGGCTGGCGGCCGAGAAAGGCCTGCGGGTGACGGGCAGCGAACTGGTGGGGCTCATCCCCAAGACCGCCCTTCTGGAGGCCGGGACCTACTTCCTGGAGAAGCAGGGGAAACCGCCGGGCGTGCACGAGGAGGAGCTGATCCACACCGCCGTCCGGTCCCTGGGCCTGGCGGACGTGGCCCCCTTCGACCCGGCGAAGAAGATCATCGAGTACACCGTCTTCACCGAGAAACCCCGCCTGGCGGGCATGAACCTCCGCGAGTTCGCCAACGAGCTGGCGTCGGACTCCCCCGCGCCCGGCGGCGGCTCCGTGGCGGCCCTGGCGGGCGCCCTGTCGGCGGCGCTGGGGGCCATGGTCTCCAACCTGACCGCGGGCAAGAAGGGCTACGAGGGGGTCCGGGAGACGATGCTGCGCATCGGCGTCGAGGGGCAGCGGCTCAAGGACGAGTTCCTGGCCGACATCGACCTGGACACCGACGCCTTCAACAAGGTGATGGACGCCCTCTCCCTGCCCAAGCGGACCGACGAGGAGAAGGCCGCCCGATTGGCCGCCCTTGAGGCGGCCAACCAGGGGGCGACCCTCGTGCCGCTCCGGGTCCTGAGACGTTCGGTGGACGCGCTGAAGCTGGCCTGCCGGACGGCGCGCGAGGGGAACCGGAACTCCCTCAGCGACGCGGGCGTCGGCGGCCTCATGGGCCGGGCCGCCGCCATGGGGGCCTTCTACAACGTGCTCATCAACCTGCAGGGGATCACCGACGCCGCCTTCGCCACCCGGGTCCGCGCCGAGGCCCTGGCCGCCCGGGACGAGGCGCTCGCCCTCGCCGCGGAGGTGGAGGCGTGCATGAAGGACGGCCTGAAGGAGTGACGGACCGCGTGCGGGCGCCCGCCGCGGGCGCACAGGGGGAGGGGTGGACACCGGCGCCGGCGGGCGCCCCTCCCGGTCGCAAATTTCCCGGAGGTGCTGCCGCATGATCCACGAACTCGACCCCGTCGCCACGCTGGCCCCGATCCTCCAGAGCCTGGACGCGAAACTCAAGGTGTACGTCCTGGACACCAACGTGCTCCTCCACGACCCCACCTCCCTCTTTCGCTTCCAGGAGAACGTGGTGGTGATCCCGTTGCACGTCATCGACGAGATCGACGCCAAGAAGGGCGACCCCGTCATCGGCTTCAACGCCCGGGAGGTCTCCCAGAAACTGGAGCAGGTCCTCTCCAAGGGCGGCTACTCCACCGGGAAGGGGGCGCGGATCCCCAACGGCAACGACGGGGTGCTCCTCTTCCTCTGGGGGCACGGCGACGCCAGCTTCCCCAAGGAACTGGAACTCTCCTACTTCGACAACTTCCTCCTCGCCTCCCTGATGCGCGTCAAGAAGGACCTGGGAAACCGCCAGGTGATCCTGGTGACCAAGGACCGCAACCTGCGCATCAAGAGCCAGGCGCTGGGGATCCCCTCCCAGGACTACCTCCACGACAAGGTGACCGAGGACAGCCTGACGGGCACCGAGGACCCGCTCCGCACCGTCACGCTGACGGCGAAGGAACTCGACGAACTTTTCGCCGGGAAGAAGCCCGCCGAGTGGCACGTGGGAAACTTCAACCGCGTCAAGCTGCGCTTCAACGAGGGCGTGCTCCTGGCCGACGAGGCCGCCAACCACGTGGGGCTGGGCTACCGCCGGGGCGACGCCCTCCAGTTCATCCACTACGAGACGGTCCGGGTGCTGGGGGTGGGGCCGCGGGTGCTGGATTCGCAGCGGTACAAGAACAACTTCGAGCAGGCCGTCTGCATGGCCCAGGCCATGGACGACCACGTCAAGATCCACGTCATGGTGGGCAAGGCGGGCACCGGCAAGACCCACATCGCCATGGCGGCGGCGCTGGAGCACGTCTTCCTCCGCAAGAAATACGACTCCATCAAGCTCATCAAGCCCATCATCACCCACTCCCGCCTCGGCGAGGACATCGGCTTCCTCCCGGGCACGGTGAAAAAGAAGCTCCTCCCGCGGATGCGGCCCTTCGTGGAGAAGCTCCAGAAGCTGGTGGGGGCGGATTTCCTCACCAGCGAGGCGGGGTACCAGAAACTCCTGGACGACGGCGTCATCGAGATGATGAACCTGGCGGACGTCCGCGGGGCCGACCTCTCCGGCTCCGTGGTGGTCTTCGACGAGGCCCAGAACGCCAACCCCTTCCAGATGCGAACCCTCGGCACACGGCTCGGGGAGGACTCCAAGCTGATGGTCCTGGGCGACCCCACCCAGATCGACAACATCTACCTGGACAAGTACTCCAACGCCCTGGTCCACCTCTACCAGCACGCCCGGCGCTTCCCCGAGCCCTTCATCGCCTCCATCTCCCTCACCCAGATGGTGCGCTCCTACACCTCCAAGTGGTTCGAGGAACACATCGTCAGCACCCAGAAGAAACGGCAGGGCAACTGAGATGAGCGAGACGCAGTTCGACCGGTTGGTGGTGAAGATCCACGAGGGCGGCATGACGGCCCTCTCCCTGGGGGACCGGTGCGGGCGGGCCCTGATCGTCCCCGAGATGGGCGGGCGAATCCTCGCCGTGGAGGCGGACGGGCAGGACTTCCTGTGGTTCAACCCCGACCTGCTCGAGACCCCCCTCCCCCGGAACTGGAACGCCGGCGGCCAGCGGACCTGGATCGCCCCCGAGCGCGGGGGGCCTGACCTGTACTTCGAGAAGGACAACTGGCACTGCCCGCCGGAGATGGACCCCGGTCACTTCCGCGTGGAGCGGCTCGCCTCGGACGAGGAGATCCGGCTGGCCTCCGAGTTCAGAACGGGAGGCCCGGGCGGGGAAGCCCTCTTCCGCCTGGAGCGGGCCATCGGTCTCCCCGGGGCCCTCGACCCCGTCACGGGCCCGCTCTCGCTGACCGGGTCGCGGTCTCACTCCACCGCCTTCGCGGAAACCGGACCGCTCAAGCGGGAAAAGACCGGGCCCTTCTGCCTCCGGGTGGAGCAGTCCGTCTCGCGGAAAGGCCCCGGCGATCGCGTCGCCGTCGGGGCGTGGTCGATCCTCCAGGTCCCGGTCCCCGGTTACGCCGCCGTTTTCCTCGACCCGCAGCGGGCCCGGCGGCCGCTCTTCCGGGACGATTTCTTCAACCCCGTCCCGCCCGAGTGGGTCTCGGGCGGCGTCCTCCCCGCGGTCATCCGGCTGACGGGTGACCACCAGGTGAAGCTCGGTTTCCCCGCGACCCACTTCGGCCCCGTGGTGGTGGTGCGCTACATGCACTACGCCCGGGAAAGCGGCGTCTGGCTGGAGATCACCCAGCGCTTCGAGCGGCCGTCCGGCGGGGTGTACGCCGACAGCCCCGGCGGGGAACCGGCGCCGGCGGGCGACCTGGTCCAGCTCTACAACCACTTCACCGGGGACGCCCACGCCTACGCGGAAATCGAGGCCCACGCCCCGGCGGCGACGCGCCCCGGCGACGTCTCGAAAATCACCCTCGACCTGGCCTTCCAGTGGTTCCAGGCGGAGGGCCCCGCCGGCGACGAGGATTTCGCAGACCTTTAAGTGCGCCGCTCTCCAGAGGTCCGTCCGGAATTTCTCTCACCAAGGCACGGAGGCACGGAGAAGATGCGCTTCAATCGCCGTGAACAGGCCAAACGCCATCTCCCGACTCCTGACTTCCGTTCTCTTCGTTTGTGTATTTCGTGGTTTCCTTTCCGGTTTATTCGGTTCGGGGACTGCGAGGAGACCCCGGATCGGCCACGGCGTCATGGGTCTCCACGAGGTCCCCGGGGGAAAGAAGAAAACCGGTGTTGCCCGCCGGTGTCCGGCCCCCGGCGGGGTCGGGAAAAACCCCGCATGGGTTGGGCAGAACGGATTCTGGACATGTGGAAGATCGTGCCGTTCGCTTTATGTGTTCTTACCCTGGTGACAGCCCTGATTTCCGGCCAGACCCATGAGGGGTATTCCTGGGGCCCGGTGACCGCCGGCGGGCTTCGATTGGGCATCGTCGGCTTCGAAAACCCTCGTTATTCCGGCCTGGTTGAGATGGGCCTGGCACTGCGAAACTCGACACAGAACACGGTCTATGTGCCCTTCTGGTTCCCGGAGGGGTCGCCCCGTGTAAGAATCATCGCCCATGACGCCGCAGGAAAAGAATTCTTCGGCCGAAACACGGGGAATACCGAGTATCCCCCGCAAGCGCTGACGGATTTTCGCCGGGTCGGCCCGGGATCTTCGGCGGAAATCCGGTTGAATATCCGGGAGGGCCTGAAAGGGATGCATGCGCTGTGGCACTTGAAACCCGGGGAATACCGATTGAAGGCTGTCCTCACACTCGACTTCAGCGATATCATGGGATATTGCCGTCAGACAGGTCTGCCTGTCCCGGATATCGGCTTCCTGCATCTGCTTGCCATCGAAGTGGGTTCCGGGGAGACGACGGTGAACGTGCCGTGAGCGGGCCAATCAGCCGGGACGATAAACAGCCGCCCTCCCCGGAAAGCCCGGCGAACACCCCCGGGGCGGAAACCCCTCAGGACAGGCTCGTCCGCCGGGCCACCCTCGACGACCTGGGCGTCATCCTCGACATCGAGAACGCCTGTTTCGCCGAGGAGGCCTACCCCGCGGACTATTTCCAGTTCCTCTTCGCCCAGCGCGGCTGCGAGGTCTGGCTGGCGGAGGACGAGGGGGGCGTCCCGGCCGGCACCCTGATCCTGGTCTTCGCCGGGTCCCCGCACCACCGCCTCGAGTGCCGCATCGGGTCGCTGGCGGTCCGGCCCGAGGCCCAGGGGAAAGGGCTGGGCCGCCGCCTGATGGGGTTCGCGGAGGAGCGCGCCCGGCGGCGGCCGGCGAACCGCATCCGCCTCGAGGTGCGGTCCGAGAACCGGCGCGCCATCCGCCTGTACGAGTCCCTGGGCTTCCGCCGCATCCGGCCCCTCCCCCACTACTACGGTTTCGGCCGCCACGGCATCCTCTTCATGAAACTCCTGTAGATTCTCTAACTCCTTTTCCGCACTTTGCCGAGGGCCGGGGGCGGCATTTCTTCGGGGGGAGTGACCCGTTGGAGGAGGGGCGTGGAGTCGGCGCGGCTCGTCCCCGCCGGTCTGCTGGAAAAAACGATGCCTCCCAATGCGGATAACTGGAGATGAAACCATGGATGAACACGGATCATCCGGACTCTACCCAAGAAACAGGCGGTCTCAACCGCTCGCAAAGACGCAAAGCCGTCCAGCCGCGCAACCTCGTGACCGGAAGAGGGACCACGAAATACACAGACGGGATTCCAGGGCCGAGGTACGCTGCTCACGACAGACACGATTCATCGGGTCAGACCCTGAACCCCTTCAGCCTAATCCGCTAACAGCCTTTCTTGAACCACGAACCACACAAACCACACGAACGAAGAAGTCCGGAGTCGGAAGTCAGGAGACCGGTGAGGGCGTTCGGCCGGTTCACGGTAATCGGAAGCATCTCTTCTCCGTGCCTTAGTGCCTTGGTGAGAGGAATTCCGGAAGGATCTCTTGCGTCTGTAACTTCTTTGTTTGTTTCGCCGCACTAGGCGACGACACCACGGTACACGAGGCCATCACTTCCTGGCGGGCTGCTTTTTCCCGGCTTCCTGTCGCGCCAGTTCCTCGGCCAGGATCGGCACGCCGAAATTGGAGGCTCCGACTCCCTGCGAGATGCAGATCTTCAGCGCCTCCATGATTTCCCGTGGATCACTCCTTTCGTTCCAGGGCGAAGACCGAGGCCTTCCACGGCGGCATGTCGAGGTAGAGGCCGCGTTCCTGGAGGTCGTCCCCGTTCCGTTCGAACACGTCGGGGCCCATCCGGTCGCGCAGCGTCCACTCGTGACCCGCGGTCGGCAGGGGCAGCCGGACGTAGCACTGGGCCTGGTTCGGGGCGAAGTTCACCGCCACGAGCAGCGGATCGTCGCCGGGGCTTAGCCAGGCGAAGGCGATGTAGCCGTCCCAGGTCCAGTTGCCGTCCCAGGCCGGGCGGCACTCGAGGAGCTGCCACTGCCCCTCCCGCACCCCCCGGCACCGCAGCACGCCCAGGAGACGCTCGTACAGGCCGGCCACCCCCGCGTCGGGCGTTTCCTCCGGCCCGCGGCGGAGGTGGGGCGAGATCCGCCGGCGGCGGCCCTCCGGTTGCCCCTGGTGGAGGAAGCGCAGGCCGGGGCAGAGGAACGTGAGGACCGCCGCGGCCGGGTGGGACTCGATGGGAAAGGTGGCGGCCGCCCGCGGCTCGTCGTGGTTTTCCAGGAAGCGGGCCGAGCGCCCCTGGAAGTCCCGGTCGGCGCAGAGGTGTTCGCGGACGGGACGGGCGCGCCCCTCCCGCAACCGGTCGTACAGGCGCTTGTCGTAGGTGTAGTCGAAGCCCTGCTGCTGCAGCACCCACTCCAGGTCCCAGTACGCCTCGGCCATGAACACGAACCCGGGGTGCCTTTCCTTCACCTGCCGGATGGCGTTCGGCCAGAACGGGCCGGACGCCACGCCCCACGTCCGCTCGAAGACCTCCGGAAGGACGAGCATGGACATGTCGCAACGCACCCCGTCGCACTGGCCGCTGATCCGGAGCAGCTCCGCGGTCATCGCCGCCTGCAGTTCCGGGTTCCCGTAGTTGAGCTGGAACGTGTCGGGCCAGCCGGGGAAGTAGGGGTCGCGCCCGAAGGCCAGGATTCGGCCCCCGTCGTCCGACCGGCCCCAGTTCTGGGGCGCCCGGGTCAGGTCCTCTTCCGTCCCCTCGATGTAGAACCCCGGGTGTTCCTCGACCCACGGGTGGTCCGGCGCGGTGTGGTTGGGCACGAAATCGAGCATCAGGCGCAGGCCCCGGGCCCGCAGCCGCTCCCGCAGCCTCGCCAGGGCGGCGTCCCCGCCCAGGTCGGGGTGCACGGCGTACCCGGTGATGGCGAAACCGGAGCCGGGAATGTCGTCGTCCACCAGGTCCGGCAGGGTTTCCTGGAACTCCCGGCGCCAGTCGGGGTTTCCGCGTGAAACGCGTTGCCCGGCGAGCCCCGTCCGCCAGACGCTGAGGAACCAGACCCAGTCCGCCCCCAGGCCGGCCAGCCGGTCGAGTTCGTCGTCGGGGACGTCGTCGAGGTTGGCGGGCCGCCCCAGGCGGCGCGAGAGGTCCGTCAGGAAGACACGGGTGTTGAGTTGGTACAACAGGGGATTGGCGGGGTGGGTGTTCATGTCAGCTCCTTTGAGGGTTCGCCGCCCTGGAGGGCGGCGCCACTTTGGGGGGGGCGTTGGGCGGCGAGGAGGCGGGCGAGGGTGTGGAGGAGGTCGGGGCGGGCGAGGCGCGGGCGCCATTCCTGGGGGATGCCGTCGAGGCCGAAGTGGGCGCCGGCGAGCTGGCCGTAGACGGCGCCGGTGGTGTCGGCGTCGTCGCCGAGGTTGACGGCGGCGAGGCATCCCGCGCGGAAGTCCCGGGCCTGGTGGAAGGCCCACAGGGCGGCCTCCAGGGACGCCGCCACGTATCCCGAGCCCTTGATTGCCGGCGGTTCCTTCCGCTTGAAGGAGCCCCGGGCGACGGCCTCCACCTCGGGGTGGAGGGGGTACTCGTCCCAGAAGCCGGGGACGGGGGTGTACAGTTCCGACAGCAGGGCCTCCCGGCTCTCCCCGGCGGCCGCCCCGACCAGGAGGGCGCCCAGGTAGCGGCAGGCATCCACGCAGACGGCGGCGCCGTGGGTGGTCCTGGCGCTCAGGCCGCTGAGGCGGATGGCCGTGGCCGGGTCGGCCGCGAAGAAGAGCGGGACGGGGGCGAGTCGCATCAGGCAGCCGTTGCCGGCGGCGCGGGGGTTGGCGGACCCCGCCATCGGGTCCCCCGTCCGGCGGTAGCGCTCCAGGGCGTCCCGGGTGGTGTTGCCGATGTCGAAGCACCGGCCGTTGCTCCCCAGGTACCCTGTCGTCCACCATCGGACGTAGCGGTCCATCTGGTCCCACGGGTTGAAGGCGCCGCAGTGGATGAGGCTGTCGGCCAGGCAGAGGGCCATGGAGGTGTCGTCGGTCCACTCGCCCGGTTTCAGGTGGAAAGGGCCCCCGCCGACAATGTCGGTCAGTGGGATGAAGGAGCCGGGGGGCGAAAACTCCACGGTAGTCCCGAGCGCGTCGCCCGCGGCCAGGCCCAGCAGGGCGCCGGCGCAGCGTGACACGAGGGCGTCCGGGGCGTCCTCCCGCCACCGGCGGACGTACGCCGCCTGTTCGTCGGTTTCCGGGGAGACCCGCTCCCGGGACTTGGGGCACGCCGCCCACAGCTCCCGCAGGCGGTCCAGGGCCGCGGGGCCCGGGTGGCCGTGGCGGGCCAGCCAGCAGCCCACCAGGGTGCCGGTGCGGCCCACGCCGCCCCAGCAGTGGAGGTAGACGGCCTCGCCGCGGGCCAGGGCGTCGTCGAGGGCGTCCAGGATCGCCACGGTGTCGAGGGGGGAGCGGGGGACGTCCACGTCGCCGACGGGGAAGGCCAGGCGTCGGGCCGCCCCGCCGCGGATCCTGGCCAGCAGGGGCTCGTAGGGCTCCAGGAAGTCCTCCCGGCTGGTCAGGTCCACGAAGCAGGTGACGCCCGCCGTCACGATCGCCTCGAGCCGCGCGGCGGCGGCCGCCGGGGTGCGGCCCCCGGGATACTCCCCCGCCAGGAAGCGGCCCGGGATCACCCAGTAACAGTTCTCGATCGGCTTGTCCACCACGGTGCCTCCAGGGATTACAAAACCACGAACCACACGAAAAAGTCCAAAGATTATTTAACCACGAAATACACGAAATACACGGACGGATCAGGTGCAGCAGATGGTTTCGTGAAGGAGGGGAGGCGGTGCGATCCTGGATGGACTACACCGGCGTCGCCCTGATGAATCCCCAGGAGACGGCGGTCGAGGTAACGCTCGAGGCCTGGCTGGGCGGCAGCCTCGTGACCTCGGTGGATGTGACCATACCCGCCCGGGGGCAATACCTGCGCCTGAGCGACGGAATCTGGACCGGAACCCCTTACACCGGATTCGATACCATCCGTATCTTCAGCAACGGCCCTATTCCGGCACCCATCGACATCACCGGGAACGTCGTGGAATGGTGCTGGGACTGGTACGGGCTCTATCCGACGGGTTCGGCCACCGACCACCCCGGCGCTGCATCCGGCATGGAACGCGTGATCCGGGGCGGGAGTTGGCTCGCAGTTGCGAGTTGCTGCCGCGCTGCGTACCGGGGTGCCTGGGACCCTGACGAACCAGATCCCTGCATGGGTTTCCGCTTGGCCCGATCCGCCCGCCGCCCGGACCTTCAGACGGACTCGTTCCCAACGCGGGAGAGAAGGGGGAAAAGCCGCCCGGCCCGAAAAACCCTCCCGCGCGTGGCTTGGCCGGCTTCGGAATGGGCTCACGGGTGGAGGAGGCGGTGGAAGAGGCGGAGGGTCTGCACCACGCGGGGGCCGGGGATGTCCACCCAGTCCTCGGTGAGCACGAAGACCCGGCGCGACTTCACCGCCCGAAGGAAGGGCATCCGGTCCCAGTCGGCGACCAGGGCGGCTCTCCGGGCCTCGGTCAGCCCTTCCCCGGGGCGCAGTTCCAGGATGACCTCCGGGTCGAGGCTCGCGATCCCCTCGAGGGACAGGGTGGGATAAAGGATCCCCTCCGGGCAGACGTTGGCGCCGCCGGCGCGGCCGAGCACCTCGGACAGGAAGGTCCCGGGCCCGGCGACAAAGATCCCCGAGAGTTCCCCGGGGTTGCGCCCCACCACCAGCAGGGTCCGGGGCGGACGGACGCCCGGCGGGAGCGGGCGGGGCGCCGTGGCGTCGCGAAGCGTCGCCGAGAGCCGCCGGGCGGCCTCCTCGGCCCCGAGTTCCTTGCCGACGGCCTCCACCGCCGCGAAGATGTCGGCGACGGAGTAAACGGGGAGGGTTCGGGTGCGCAGACCGAGCGCCTCCAGGTTCTGCCGCAGTTGTCCCTGCTCGGGGGCGGTCAGGACCAGGTCCGGACGGAGGTGCGCGATCTTCTCGAGGTCAGGGTTGAGAAAGCCCCCGACCCTCGCGGCCCGTGTCACTTCCGGCGGAAAAACGCAGAAATCGGTGACGCCCACCACGGCGTCACCCCGGCCGAGGGCAAAACAGATCTCCGAGTAGGCGGGGGCCATGCAGACCACCCGGCGGACGGGCCCCGAAGCGCCCGGCGCGGCGGTTCTCCCGCAGCCGCCGACGACCGCCAGGGCCGCGAGGAGCGCAAGGCCCAGGCCCGGGCCCCGCCGTCCCGTCTCGGACGGCCGGGGGGGGCGAAACCGCCGGGAGCGCGGAAAACAACGATCCCCGGCCGGGACCGGGGAGGCTCTCTTCATCCTGTCATGTGAGGGGCGGGTCGTTTCCCCGTGATCGCCTTCACCCATCGGGCGGCTTTCCGGACGGGACCGGCCGCGCGCCGGTCACTCGGGCCGGATGCCCAGGACTTCCGCGGTCTTGTCCACGATCACGTCCGGGTCGAAGGGTTTGGTCATGTAGAGGTCGGCGCCGTAGTCGATGCCTTTTTTCCGGTCGAACTCCTGGCCCTTGGCGGTGAGCATGATGATGTAAACGCCGGTCATCCCGAGTTCCCGCTTCACCTTCAGGCAGACGTCGTAACCGTTCATCTCCGGCATCATGACGTCCAGGAAGACGAGGTCCGGGTGGTTCGCCTGGATCATCTCGAACGCCTCCCGCCCGTTCGAGGCGGTCATGATCTCGACGCCGACGTCCTCGAATTCCTCCAGAGACTGCTCCAGAAGCAGTCGAATATGCGCCTCGTCGTCTACGATAAGGATCTTGGGCATTCTACCCTCCCAGTGCGACGGCCGGATTGTACCACAGGTCCCACCCCCGAGATCAAGGGGACAGGGGCAGGGTGAACGAGAAAATGCTTCCGGTCCCCGGCGTGCTCTCGACCCGGATCCGGCCGCCGTAGTGTTCCACGATCTGCCGGCAGATGGGAAGGCCCAGCCCCGTGCCCTCCGGCTTCCCGGTCAGGGTGTCCCCGACCTGCCGGAACTTGTCGAAGATTCTCTCGTGGAAGGTCGGGTCGATGCCGATCCCCGTGTCCGCGACACTGACGAGGAGATCGTTCCCCTCCCGCCGTGCCGACACGGTGACGGTCCCCTTCTCGGTGAACTTCAAGGCGTTGGAGAGAAGGTTGACCAGGACCTGGTGCAGGCGGTCGGGGTCCCCGTTGAATTCGGGCAGATCGGGGGGGAATTCGGTCCGGATCGCGATCTCCCGGTTCTCCGCCATGGCGGCCGTGGCGGCCGCCGCCTGCGCGACGAGGTCGGGGATGTGGACCGGCAGCCGCTTCCACTCCAGCATCCCCGACTCCATCCGGGTGATGTCCAGCACGTCGTTCACCAGCGAGGTGAGGCGCTCGGCCTCGGCGACGATGATCCCCACGTTCTCCGCCACCTGGGTGAGGACCCGGTCCGACCGCGAAGGGGTGTCGCCGTCGCGGGCCCCCTCGGCTTCGGAGAGCTTGCGCCGGATGATCTTGCCGAAGCCCAGGATGGAGGTCAGGGGGGTCCGAAGCTCGTGGGACACCGTGGAGAGGAAAACGGTCTTGACCTGGTCCAACTCCTTCAGTTTCTCGTTGGAGCGCAACAGGGCCTCCTCCGCCTGTTTGCGCTCGGTGATGTCGCGGGAGTGGATGACGATCCCGCCGATGTCGGGGTTGTCCCGGAGGTTGCTGCCGATGGCCTCGATGTGGCGCCAGGCGCCGTCGCGGTGGAGCCACCGGAACTCCACCTTGGTGGTGCGCCCGGAAAGGTACTTCGATTCCTCGAAGGCCTTCAGCATCAGGGGGCGGTCGTCCGGGTGGATGTACCCGAAGGCGTTCCGGCCGACCAGTTCCTCGGGGGCATACCCCAGCATCGGGAGGATCGACGGGCTCTGGAAGGTGATCGTCCCCTGGTCGTCGAGGATGGCGATGGTGTCCTGGGCGTTCTCGATCAGGGCGCGGAAGTACTCCTCCTTGCGCTTGAGGGCCCGCTCCGCCAGTTGCCGCTCGTTGATTTCCTTCCGGAGCTGCCCGATCACCCGCTTGAGTTCGGCCGTCCGCTCCTCCACCCGGACCTCCAGCTCCTCCTTGGCCTTGCGCAGCTCTTCCTGGGCATGGACCTGCACGGTGACGTCCCGGCTCACGACCGCGGCATGGGTCACTTCGCCGGCGGGGTTGCGGAAGGGGTAGTACGTCACGTCCATGCACCGCTCCTCCCCCTCGTCGAAGGAGAACCGGCTGAGGTAGTTCACCACCTGGCCCGAGAAGCAGGTGTCGAAGTTTTGCTTCATGAAACGCTTGAAGCGGTCCTCCCCCCAGATCTCGGACACCGTCCGCCCGAGGACCTCCTCGCGGGCGTGCCGGCGGGCCCGGCAGTAGGCGTCGTTCACCGCGACGTACCGGTACTGGCGGTCCACCAGGGACATGTACTCCTGTGCCGTGTTGACGATGAACTCGTAACGGCGGCGCATGGCTTCCAGCGCGAGCCGCTCGATGGCCGTGGAAACCTGCCGGGCGACGAAGACCAGGACGTCCATGTCCTGCTCGGTGTAGAGGTGCTCGGCGTCGTAACTCTGGACGGCCATGACCCCGAAGAAGCGCTCCCCCAGGGCGAGGGGGACCCCCAGCCAGCAGGCGGGGCTCGTCCCGTAGGCGTTGAGGGTCACGCCGTCGCGGTCCAGCCGGTCGAGTTCCTCCCGCAGGATCAGGTGCGGCGCCCGGGTGCGCAGGACGTACTCCGTAAGCCCCCGTCCGGGGTGCCGGGACGGCGGGGGGGAGTCGATCACGTCCCGGAAGTAGGGGAAGGTGAGCAGGTCCGTCTGGGGCTCGTAGAGGGCGATGAAGAAATTCGTCGCGTGCATCAACCCCTGGACGATCTGATGCACCACGGGGTAGAAGGCCTCGAGGTCCTCGGCCCGCGACGCCTCCTCGTTGATGTAGAAGAGCGCCTGCTGGAGTTTGATGGTGTTCTCGTGCTGGACCACCTCCTCGAAGAGGGCCATGTTGGCCCGCTCGAGGTCTGCGGTCCGGCTTCGGACCAGGTCCTCCAGCTCCCGGTTCGTCTTGTCCCCGTCGTTTTGTGTCGTCATGAAACCGACTCCCTCAGCGCCTGGGCGGACGCTTCATAAGCCGGGAAGGCCACGAAGAAACGGCTCCCTTCCCCGAGGCGGCTCTCCGCCCAGATCCGCCCCTTGTGCACACCGATGATGTGCTTGGTGATGGGGAGGCCGAGACCGGTCCCCCGGGGTTTTCCCGTGAGCGTGTCCCCGACCTGCTTGAACTTGTCGAAAACGGACTCCAGGTCCTGCTCGGCGATGCCGATCCCGGTGTCGATCACGCTGACGAGCACCTCGGGCCCTTCCGACTTCACGGTGCAGGTGACCCCTCCCTGGTCGGTGAACTTCACCGCGTTGGAGAGCAGGTTGATCAGGACCTGCAGGATGCGGTCCGGGTCACCCAGGATCTCGGGCAGCGGCTGCCCGAACTCGGTGCGGATCTCGATGGACTTCTGGAACACCAGGGGACGGACCACCTCCACGGCCTGGGAGACCACGTCCCGGATCTGCAGGGGCTGCATGTTCCACTCCATCTTCTCGGACTCGAGCTTGGCCAGGTCCAGGACGTCGTTGATGAGGGCGGTCAGCCGCTCTCCCTCGTTGACGATGATCTCAAGGTCATGGCGGACCTGGTCGAAGGCCTGGCGGGCGGGCGTGCCGTCGCCGGCCCCGAGCGCCGGGAGGACGGCGTTGTCGAGCTTGCGCCGGCAGATCTTCGCGAACCCGAGGACGGAGGTCATCGGGGTCCGGAGTTCGTGGGAGACCGTGGAGATGAACTCGGTCTTGAGGTTGTCCAGTTGCTTGAGCTGCTCGTTGGACTCCCGGAGGGCGTCCTCGATCTTTCGCCGCTCGGCGATCTCCCGGGTCAGTTCGTGGGTGCGCAGCTTGATGCGCTTCTCGAGCGTGCGGTTGATCTCCTCGTACTTGAGCCACGCCGATTCGAGCTCGTCCAGCATCCGGTTGAACGCCCGGGCCAGCTGCCCGGCCTCGCTGTCGATCTCCTCGACGGGGGCCCGCTGCTTGAGGTTCTCGCCGCTGATCTTGCCGATGATCCCGATGATCCGGTTCAGGGGCCGGGTCACGATCCGGCCGATGAAGAACGCGGCGGCGAGCCCGACCAGGAAGATGATGGCGCTGATGAGGGCCACCAGGGAACGGCTCCGGCTCACCTCCTCGTCCACCGCCCGGGTGGAAAGGCCCAGGAACAGCCGCCCGATCAGCTTCCCCTCCCGCGTGACCGGGCTGGAGACGGCGCAGACCGCGTCGGTCCCCGGGGGTTTCGTCGCGGCTTCGCGGTAGTGGTGCCGGGCTGCCTCCTGGGGATTGAACATGGCCAGGGGCCGCCCCTCGGCGTTCTCCACGACCAGGTAGACGAGTTCCCGGTTCTGCCGGGCGATTTCAACGGCTTTCTGGATGGCCTCGGCGTCGTCGAAGTAGACCCCTGCGCGAACGCCGTAGGCCGTCATCGAGGCGATCCCCGCGGCCTTGTCCTCCACGGCGCGGGCGTACTGCCGCTCGAGGCGGTCGGGAAAAAAGAAGAAGATGAACAGGGATATGGCGCCCAGGAGCAGGGCCGTCAGGCAGACCATGCGGAAGCCGAGACGGTGGCGCCATCTCAGGGTTTCACGTTGTCGTTGGTCATGCATGTCCGTCGACGGCCTCCGTTCAGCGGATGATGGCGACCCGGGGAAGGTCGAGCAGTTCCGCGGAGATTTCGTGACCCTCGCTCCGCAAACGGCTCATGTTCACGACGATTTTCAGCTTGTTGTCCGACAGCCCCACCAGGATCGACACCATCCCGCGCTTCATGACCTCGGGCGAGCTCGTGATGGTGAGGACCTTGTTGCGAAGGCAGAAGCTTTCGACGCCCCGGGCGCCGGAGACGGACCCGATGTAGCAGACGTCCGTGCTCGCGGGGTCGAGCCGGTCGACCGGGAGCTGGGAGACGCGGAACCGCCGGGAGAGCCCGGACCGGTCGATCTCCCGCCGGAAGGCTTCCGCGATCGCCCGGGCGCCCCCGGCCCCGTCCCCCCCGTCCACGATGGCAATGACCCCCGGCGATTTTCCCTTGAGGGTCTTGACGTAGGAGAAGATCTTGGTGAAGGTGATGGCCTGGATGTCGGGGGACGTCTCCTCCTGGGCCCGCACCGGGAGTGTCAGGCAGATCAGGCAGGGCAGGAGGAGGCCGAGGGATCTCATGTCAGTGCTTCCAGTCGAATCGCCAGCCGAGCTTGAGCACCAGTTCCCGGGAGGGGCCGGGCAGCGGGGGGTGACTGGCCTGGTAGGGCTGAATGTAGGCGTAACCGGACCCGAGCAGGTTGTACACCCCGACCCCGAGGTCCAACCCTTCCGCGAAGCAGTTTTCCCGAAGGAGGTAGACATTCCAGAGCGCACGGACCGGGAAGGTGTCCGGGACCAGGGTCCCGGTCCCGTCCGAACGGTAGCCGTGACGCTCTCCCAGGACCGCGAGCGTGGTGTTCAGCGAGAAACCCCGCCCCAGCAGGAACGTCCCCGAGACGGTGAACTTGTGGTTCGGGAAGGCCAGCAGGGCCCTCTCGTCACCGGGCACCTCGTACGGCGGGGCGTCGTTTTCCGAGACCCGGTACCAGGAGTAGCCGAGGTGGAGGTCAAGCCTTTCCCGCTTCCACCGAAGGTCGGCTTCGACACCCCACGTGGTGGTCCGGCCGAGGTTGAGGTAGGTGGACTCCTGGGTCTCGGCCTCGTTGACGTAGACGATGTTGTCGCGCAGGGTCTGGTAGAAGAGGTTCCCCGTCAGGTAGACGTCCCGGGCCGGGCGCCAGCCGAACTCGATTTCGAAGGAGTAGGCTTTCTCGGGGCGGATGTCGGGGTTGTAGTCGATGTTGGCGATGGTGGGCGCCCGAAACGCCTTGGCGAACAGCACCTTGACGTGCCAGCGCTCGCCGGTGCGGGTCGCGGCGAAGCGGGGGACCGCGGAGTTGCCGAACTGGCTGTGGTGCTCGAAGCGGATTCCGCCGGTGAAGTCCGCCAGCGCCGTGTGGAGGGTCCCCTGGGCGAAGAAGGCCCCGTTGGAGTAGTCCACGGTGCGCAGGCCCCCGTTGAAGAGGCTCACAAGCTCGTCGGGCCCGAAGATGCGGGCGAAGTCGTGGCGGTACTCCGCGCCGGCGAGGATGGAAAGGTCCTTCGACGCCTCGTACTCGAGGGTCAGCCGGCCCAGGCGGCGATCCGTCCAGAGGTCGAAGTAGAGGTTGTTGACGATCGCCGCCTCGTTGGTCCCGTTGAAGGCCGCCTGGCTCTTGAACTGGACGGAGGGCGTCAGCTTCAGGCGCTCGGTCGGGCGCCACTCGTAGCGGGCTTCCACGAGATAGGAGGGAAAATCGTTGGGGATCGGTTCCGGGTGATTCAGCCCCCAGCCGTCCCGGGCCTCGGTGAGGTAGCGGTCCATCACGAAGCGGAAGGCCAGCCCCTTGAAGGAGGCCCCGATGTTCACCATGCCGGGGCACTTGGCGGTGGAGGAGCCCAGGTTGATGGTGTTCCCCTCGCTGTCGGTGTAGTCGCGGTCGCTCACGCGGCCCTGGCCGAAGAACGCGGCAGCGTCCAGCCGGAGGTCCCCCTTCCGGTACCCGGCGACGAGGCCCGCGTCGCGCCGGCCGTACGTGTCGCCGAAGGTCCCGTACGTGCCGTGGACGTAAGCCCCCTCGAGGGCCGCGGCGCCCTTCGTGACGATGTTGACGACCGCCAGCTCCGCGTTCCCGCCGTACATCACCGAGCCCGGGCCGCGGATGATCTCGATGCGGTGGACCTGGTCCGCGGGAAAGTGGTTTCCGAAGGGGACGATGCCGTAGAAGGACTCGTTGAGTTCCAGCCCGTCGAGCAGCACGAGGATCTTGCCCTCCAGGCCCCAGTTGCCGCGAAAGCCCAGCCCGATCACCGCGTGAACGTCCAGGCCGAACTCGAAGCCCTGGACCAGGCGGAGGACGTCCAGAAGGTCGCGGGCGCCCGAGCGTCGGATCTCGTCGGCCGTCACCACGGAAACGATGCCGGAGGACTCGCGGGCAGTCTGCGCCTTGTTCGACGTCACCCGGATCTCGGTCTCCAGAAGGTCCGCCAGGGACATTCCCCGGATCCGCTCCAGCTCCTCCTCGGGGGTCCCGCCCCTGTCCTGGCCGACGGCGGCCCCGACGAGCAGGGGCAGGAGCACCCAGAGAAGACCGCCAGGGATGATCGCCCGGATCTTCATGGTTGTCCTCCCGCGCCGTCACACGGCGTCCGGCGCCCTGAACCCGAAAGACTCCGCGAACCGGCTGATGAACGCCCGGACCATGAGGGGGTCGAACTGGCTCCCGCTGCAGCGGAGCAACTCCCGGAAGGCCCTGTCGGGGCTCAGGCCGTGCCGGTAGGGACGGTCGCTGGTCATGGCGTCGAAGGTGTCGGCCACCGAGACGACCCGGGCGAGAAGGGGGATTTTCTCCCCCGCCAGGCCGTCGGGGTACCCGTTGCCGTCGAAGTGCTCGTGGTGGTGCCGGATGCCGGGGACCAGCCGGCGGAGTTCCCGGATGTTGGCGAGGATCTCGCTCCCGATGGCGGAGTGGGTCTTCATGGTCTCGTACTCCTCGGCCGTCAACCGGTCGGGCTTGAGGAGGATCAGGTCGCTGACGCCGATCTTCCCCACGTCGTGGAGGACGGCCACCAGCTCGAGGTCGTTGAGCTGGCCGTAGTCGAGCCCGATGACGTCGCCGACGCCGAGGGCGTACTCCATGACCCGCTGGGTGTGGCCGCCCGTGTAGGTGTCCCGCCGCTCGATGGTCTCGGCCAGGGTCCGCACGGTGCTGTAGAAGGTCTCCCGCAGCCGCGTGTAGAGGTTGGCGTTCTCGAAGGCCACCGCCACCTCGGAGGCGAGGGTCTGAAGGATGTTCAGGTGCCGGGCCGAGTAGGCCACCGGCGACTCGCTGCTGATGTTGATGACCCCGACCACCCGGTTCTTCGCCCGGAGCGGGACGCAGAGGAGCGAGTGGATGGCGGGGCCGCCCGGCACGTAGCGGGGGTCGCTGCGGACGTCGTTGATGATCTCCCCGCGCCCGCCCTGCAGCACTTTCCAGACGATCCCCGATCCCTCGGAGAAGCTCACCGGGACCGCGGCCTTGGTCCCGTACGCCCCGATGATCTCGAAGCGGCCGGAATCCTCGTTCAGCAGCATGATGGACCCGTTGTCGCCGACGATCAGCCGCTGCGCCTTCTCGATGACGATCCTCCCGAGCTCGCGCAACTCGAGGGAGGAGTTCGCCATGATCTCCGAGATTTCGCTCAGGAAGGCGATCTCCCGGTACTGCTCCAGCGTCTCGGAGGCCAGGTCCCGGGTTTCCGCCTCCCGGTCCAGGATGAACCGAATGACCCGGGCGATCGGTTCGGCCATCGCCCCGGCACTCACGTGACCGACGGTTTCACCCTGGTGGCATATCTCCGCGCGGGAATCCGAGGGCCCCTCGGGGTCCCCGAACACGATCGCCCCCCCGGCCGTCCGGACCGACGCCCGGGTCCCGAGAGAGACGACGAAATCCTGCAGAAACCCCCGCGTTTCGGGTCGGTTCAGGGCTTTCTTGAGTAATTTCCCGCTCATTGGACGATTTAAGCATTTGGGCCTTTCAATGTCAAGTGCGCCACGGCACTTTCGGGCACTTGCCGGGCCGCCAGGGCCCGGCAGGGCGCGTGGGCGGCAACCCGCCGGGGACCCCTCGAACCCGTTGCATTTGCCGCGGGGGTGCGCTATCATGGCGGAATTCGCGCCGACGGCCGACCGGGGCCGTCAACCGCGGAATCCACCAGGGACGGTCCTCGACATGCAACTGGACGAAATCAGGAAAACATTGGAAGAGAGCCACAAGCGCATCCAGGATATCCGGGGGTATCTTTGACGTCGAACGCTGCGCGGCCGACGTGGAATGCCTCGAGGGCGAAGCGGCGGACCCCGCCTTCTGGAACGACCAGGAAAAGGCCCAGGACGTCCTCAAGAAGATCCGCCGGCTGAAAAACAACATCAAGCTGGTGCAGGACCTCCGGGGGTCGGCGGATGACCTCGGCGCCCTCCTGGAACTGGCCGACGAAGGAGAGGACGTCGCCGCCGACATCGCGGAGCAGGCGACCCGCCTCGCCGCCACCCTCCAGGAGGCGGAGATCCGGACGATCCTTTCCGGCGAAAACGACATGCGCAACGCCTTCATGACCATCCACCCGGGCGCGGGCGGCACCGAGAGCCAGGACTGGTCCCAGATGCTCATGCGCATGTACCTGCGCTACTGCGAGCGAAAGGGGTACAACACCCAGATGGTGGACCTCCAGCCGGGGGAGGAGGCGGGGATCAAGTCCGTCACCTTCCTGGTGGAGGGGGACTACGCCTTCGGTTTCCTGAAGGCGGAGAGCGGCGTGCACCGCCTGGTGCGCATCTCCCCCTTCGACGCCAACGCCCGGCGCCACACCTCGTTCTCGTCCGTGTACGTCTCCCCCGAGATCAGCGACGAGGTGGAGGTGGAGATCGACGAGAAGGACATCCGCGTGGACACCTTCTGTTCGTCCGGCCCCGGCGGCCAGGGGGTGAACACCACCTACTCGGCGGTGCGCATCACCCACCTGCCCACGGGGATCGTGGTGCAGTGCCAGAACGAGCGGAGCCAGATCCGGAACAAGGACATGTGCATGAAGGTCCTCCGGGCCCGCCTGTACGAGATCGAGATGGAGAAGAAGAAGGCCGAGCTGGAGGCCGCCGGCGGGACCAAGAAGGACATCGCCTGGGGGAGCCAGATCCGTTCCTACGTGCTGCAGCCCTACCAGATGGTGAAGGACCACCGGACCAAGTTCGAGATGGGCAACGTGAACGCGGTTCTGGACGGCGACCTGGACGACTTCATCAAGGCCTACCTCGTCGCGTTCCGGGAAACTTCCTGACCAACCACGAAATACACGAAATACACGAAATACACGAAAAAGCAGGGGATCAGTGCGTTCTGGATGGGTGGGTAAAACTCTGCCCTTCCCGGACGGGGGCTGATCGCGATGAAAAACCGAGCGTATTCGGTTCTTCAGCGAAAGCACATCAAATCGTTTCCATGGAATTACTGAATTCTTTCCGGGCCCGCGGTCTTTGTTCGTGTATTTCGTGTATTTCGTGGTTAGAATAGCCATGAGGATATGCGGTTACAGGAGGTGGGGATGGGGAACGAGACGTCGCCGGTCCACTTTGTGTGTACTCATGATGAAGCACGGGTGCTGGTGAAGAACGCCTCGGGTTTCTGGGTGTCCAACTGCGGCTGCCGGGAGCGCAAGGGTTCCTGCGCGCGCTCGCGGATGGACGTCTGCCTGATGCTCGAGGACACGGAGCCCACGGGGTCGGGCAAGCGCCCCCTGGCGCGGCCGGAAGCGGAGAAGCTCCTCGCGGAGGCCGAGGCGGCCGGCCTGGTGGCGCGCCCCTTCCGCAACGCCGCCGGCGCCGCCGCCGGGGTCTGCTTCTGCTGCGACGACTGCTGCGCCTATTTCCTGGACCGCAGCGAGGCATGCGACAAGGGCGCGATGATCTCGGTCACCGACCCCGACGTCTGCACCCACTGCGGCAACTGCGTCCCGGCCTGCCGCTTCGGCGCCCGGACGATCGAGGACGACCGTCTGGCGTTCGACGCGGGCGCCTGCTACGGCTGCGGGCTCTGCGTGGAGGAATGCCCCCTGGAGTGCATCGAGATGCAGCCGAGGTAAATCTTCACCTTGAATCCGTGGCGGATTCAAGGTGAAGATTTTCGAGGAGGCCCGACGGGCCCCGCCAGGCCATTCATCAGCCGGCGATGTTGACGCCCATGGCGATGCGGAACTTCCGGCCGTTCCGTTCCAGGAAGGCCAGGAAAAATCGGGAGGTGATACGGATCGCTTCCGTCGGCATGCGCCTTCTTCAAACGTTGCCGCTCGGACGGGCTAAAGATCATTCTCCGCCGTGTCTCAGGGTGAGACCAGCCGTTATCCGGTCACCGGGTCGCCAGGACGGTGAGGCTGGACGCGATGCCGGTCAAATCCTCCGCAACGCCCTGCGTCACGGGGTCCGACAGGCTGTAGCCACCGGTGTACAGGACTTCCTTCAGCACGCGGACCTCGGCGAACCCCGCCCCCCGGACGGCTTCCAGGTACGCCTCACGCCGCAGCGCCCCGGCGATGCAGGCCGCGTAGAGGCTGGCGTTCTCCCGGACCGTTGAAGGCAGTTCCCGGTTGAGCACGATGTCGCTGACCACCATCCGGCCCCCCGGCCGCAAGACCCGGTGCACCTCGCGGAACACTTTCGGCTTGTCGGGCGACAGGTTGATGACGCAGTTGGAGATGACCACGTCCACCGAGCCGTCCTCCACCGGGAGGTCCTCGATGTACCCCTTGCGGAACTCCACGTTGTCGTAACCCTCCCGGGCGGCGAACTTCACCGCGTTCAACCGGGCCAGGCCCAGCATGTCGTCGGTCATGTCCACGCCGATGACTTTTCCCTGGGGACCGGTCTGCCGCGCGGCGATGAAAACGTCCCGGCCGGCTCCGGAACCGAGGTCCACCACCGTGTCGCCGGGCCGGATCTGGTCGAACGCGGCCGGGTCCCCGCAGGACAGGCCCAGGTCGGCCTCGGGCACCGGCTGGGCCGCGGCCCCGGAGCACCCGCAGGCGGCCGGGCCGCAGCAGCCGTTTTGCTTCCGCGCGACCGTCCCGTAAGCTTCCTTCACCATGTCACGGATGTCACTGTCTGCCATAAGTCACCTCTTTTTCGATCGGCACGCAAAAAGTCGGGATGCGGTTGAAAACGGGTTCGCACACCCTCTGTTTTCACCGTTGACCGAAGACCGGTGCGACGTTTGCGCGGTCGTCTTCGCGAGCGCTTCCCCCTTCATCGGGAGGCGCACCTGAAATACCGGCTCCGGATCCCGAAGGCCACGTTCACCAGGCCGATCATGACCGGCACCTCCACCAGCGGCCCGATGACCGCGGCGAAGGCCTCGCCGGAGTTGATCCCGAACACCGCCACCGCCACGGCGATGGCCAGCTCGAAGTTGTTGGAGGCCGCCGTGAAGGACAACGTGGTGGACTGCCCGTAATCCGCCCCCGCCTTCGCGCTCAGGAAGAACGACACCAGGAACATGACGACGAAGTAGACCAGGAGCGGGATGGCGATCCGCACCACGTCCATCGGCAGCTTGACGATGAACTCCCCCTTCAGGCTGAACATGACGACGATGGTGAACAGCAGCGCCACCAGGGTGATCGGGCTGATGACCGGCACGAATTTCGCGTGGTACCACGCCTTCCCCTTGAGCTTCACCAGCACCAGGCGGGTGAACATCCCGGCCAGGAAGGGGATCCCCAGGTAGATGAAGACGCTCTCGGCGATCTGCCCGATGGAGATGGCCACCACTGTTCCTTTCAGCCCCACCAGCGGCAACCCGACGGTGATGAAGAGCCAGGCGTAGACCGAGAAGAAGAGCACCTGGAAGATGGAGTTGAAGGCCACCAGGCCGGCGGCGTACTCCCGGTCGCCCTCCGCCAGGTCGTTCCAGACGATCACCATGGCGATGCAGCGGGCCAGGCCGATGAGGATCAGGCCCACCATGTACTCGTGCTTGTCCGCCAGGAACGCCACCGCCAGGCCGAACATCAGGATCGGCCCGATGACCCAGTTCTGGACCAGGGAGAGCAGCAGCACCTTCCAGTTCCGGAACACCCGCCCCAGCTCCTCGTAGCGGACCTTGGCCAGGGGCGGGTACATCATCAGGATCAGCCCGATGGCAATCGGGATGTTGGTGGTCCCGGAGCTGAACTGGTTCCAGAAATTCTTCACCCCGGGCCAGGCGGCGCCCATGCCGACGCCGACGGCCATGGCCAGGAAGATCCAGATCGTCAGGAACCGGTCGAGAAACGAGAGGCGACGTGAAACGTGATCGGTCATGATCAACCCTCCTGGATAAACCGAACAGATTCAAATTCAAGACCCTCGACGAAAGCCCGGATGTCGTCGCGCACCCGGCGGTAGGCGGCGAGGGCCTCCTCCTCTGACCCGGCGGACCGCGCCAGGGACGGGGGGTCGTCGAAGCCGGCGTGCAGGCGCCGCGCTCTCCCGGGGAAGACGGGGCAGGTCTCGGCCGCGTGGGAGCAAACGGTGACCACCAGGTCGAACGGGATGTCCCGGACGGCCTCCACGGTTTTCGACGCCTGCCCCGAGATGTCGACGCCCGCTTCGGCCATGACCCGCGTGGCGAGCGGGTCGAGCCCCTTCGCCACGATTCCCGCGGAGTGCGGTTCGATCATGTCTCCACGCAGGTGCCGCGCCCACCCCTCCGCCATCTGGCTGCGGCAGGAGTTCCCCGTGCACAGGAACAGAACTTTTCGCGTTACCGACATCCGTTCACCTGTATTCCTTCACGATTTGATCCATCGCAGCACGACCGCGAAGCCCACCCCATCGTTTTTTTCAGGGAAGTTTTGTCAGCACGCGCCCCCGTTCGTGTCTTTCGTGTGGTTCGTGGTTCATTCCCTGTTTTCACGGGGTGGGTCCTCCTCCGCCTCCGCCTTCGGCGCCACCGCGGAGCCTTCCTTCCGCGGTTTCTTCGGCTTCAGCTTGCAGCCGCAGCCGCCAACCAGTTCGTAGTCCGGGTCCCTGGCCAGGGGCAAGCCGTCCTGGGCCCAGGCCACCACGCCGCCCACGAGGACCGCCACCTCTCGCCAGCCGTTGGCCATGAGAAAACGGGCCACCTCGGGGCTCTTGGTCCCCACGTTGTCGACCACCACCAGCGGCTCCCCCGCGGGGAGGAGGGTGAAGCCCTCCCGGTAGGCCCGGTACGGCAGGTTGAAGAGGGCCGGGACGTCGAAGACCCGGTAGTTGGTCTCGAAGTCGGGCCGGATGTCCACGAAGACCGCGCCCCGCAGGGCGGCCTCGTGGGCCTCCCGCGGGGAAAGCGGCACGGGGGCGCCATCGGCGTGATCGGCTTGAGGGAAGAACTCACTCATGGAATCGCTCCGGATCACTTCCGGTTCGCGACGAAGCGTGAGAAAGCCTCGTCCACCTTCTGCCCGAAGTCCGCCTCCGGCTCGTTCACCCACTCCCAGACCTCGTCCACCAAACGGGAACGCTTGACCTTGCCCCCTTCCTCGCAGACGAACACCAGGGCGGACGCCGTCAGGCCGAACTCCTTGCGAAAGTGTTCGTTCTCGGGCAGGTCGATGTTCACCGCTTTCCATGCCAGAACACCACGCCTGAACATGTCGGCCTCGTTCGCCCGGAGGCTCTCGGCCGAGAGCTTCTCGATCTTCAGGCAGGTGGGGCACCGCAGCTTGCCGTGGAAATAGTAGGCCGTGTACCGGTTCCCCGGCGTCTTCCTCGCGGTCGCAGCGGGATTCCCGGCCATCACGGCCGAGAGGGCCAGGATCATTATCATTGGGATCGACAGAACACGAGATCGCATCTTCATTCCTCCTTCATTCCGGATCGAATTTGAACCACGGATGAGCAGGGATGGACACGGATGACAGAAGGGGGCGGGTCGTCCGGGAGGATGACCCGGCCGGCCTCCCGCTCGATTCCATCCGTGTTCATCCGTGTTCATCCGTGGTTTCCCGTTTACGCGATGTGGATCATGTAGACGCCCCCCGCCAGGACGAGGACGCCGCAGACGCGCCGGACGACCAGGGTCCCCTTCGATCTCTCGTTCCACCTCAGGTAGCGCTCCACCACCCCGGTGAAGGTCCCCGCCGCCACGATCACCGCGCAGTGCCCGACGCCGTAGGCGGCCAGCAGCAGCGCGGCGTACGCCGGGTTGTCGGCCCCCACCTTGAAGCTGACGGCCAGGACCGGCGCCATGAAGGCGAAGGTGCAGGGCCCCAGGGCGATGCCGAAGACCAGGCCCAGGAGGAAGGCGGCCAGCAGCCCCCGTCGTTTGAGCCCCACCTGGCCCGGGCCCGAGAAGGGCATCGGGACGATGTCCAGCAGGTGGAGGCCCACCAGCAGGAAAACCCCCGCCACCAGGTAGTTGCCCCACGCCCCCACCTGGCCCATGAGGCGCCCCATGGCCGCGGTGACGGCCCCGATGGCGGCGATGGTGGCGAGGATCCCCAGGCTGAAGAGGGAGGCGATGCCGAAGGCCCGCCGAAGGGTCAACTCCCCCTGCTCGCTGATGAAGCCGACGATCAGGGGGATGCTGGAGAGGTGGCACGGGCTCAGGACGATGCTGAGGACGCCCCAGACCAGCGCGGCGGTCAGGGCCATGGGGGCCGACCCCTCCACGGCCCGGGTCAACGCGGTGAACAGTTCTTCCATCTCAGAACCGGTATCCTTTCTCCGCGAACCTGGCCAGGATCTCTTCCCTAGGGTAGAACCCCTCGTGGCGGAAGAATTCCTTCCCGTCGGCGTCGTAGAAGATCTGCGTGGGGATGGACTGAATGCCGTACTTGTCCCCGGCCTCGGGGTTCTGCCAGACGTCGATGAACTCCACGATCAGCTTCCCCTTGAAGTCCTTCGCCAGTTCGTCCAGGATCGGCGCCATCATCTTGCAGGGGACGCACTTTTTCGCGCCCAGGTCCACGAGCTTCGGGAGCTTCGGCTCCGGTGCGGGTGAGGCTGCGGCCGATACCGCGGGGGCCGCCGCCGGCGCCGGCGTCCCGGTCTCCCCCGGCCGGTTCTTGTTGGCGATGACGAGCCCCACCGCAACGGCCAGGGCGATCACCACCACGACCTTCCACGCGTTCTTTCTCATCGGTTCCTCCGGTAGTCCTGATAGGCACGCAACAGGGCGGCCTGATAGTCTTCCTCCATCCCTTCCGGGATTTCGTGGTAAATCTTCACCCGCCGCAGGATGGCCCCGGCCTCTCCGCCCGCCCCGCTGATCCCTTCCCCGGCGAGTTGGTCGAAGATCAGCGCCAGGCCGTCGAGGGTGACCGGCCGGCCGCCCACCGTGACGGAGAGGCCGGGCACGGGGCGCGAACAGGAACAGCCGGCCGCCGGGTCCCCCTCCGGGGCGGGTGACGCCGGCGAGCGCTCCAGCAGGGCGTCCACCTCGGCGGCGACCCGCTCCGCGACGACCCAGACCGCCTCCGCGTCGGCGGCGGACACGTCCCGCGCCGAGCGGGCGCAGCCGTCGGCCGGCCCGCCGAGGACGTCCGTCACCACCACCGAGGCGCTCACCGGGCCGCTGTGCATCTCGGTGCCCCGTTTCGCACAGCGCTTGGCGCAGCCGTCCACGGCGACGACGGGGTGGTTCCGGGCGAAGGCCCGCTCCTCCTCGCCGCCGGCCAGGAACAGGGGCAGGCAGAGCGTCACGGTCCTCCCCGGCCGGAGGGCCTCGAGGACGCGCCGCACCGCGTTGCGGGAGAGGGTCCCCTCGGGGATCTCCTCCCCGCTGCAGGAAATGATGCCGATTTTACGCTGCGTTTCCATGTCCGACAATCTCCCCTGATCGGTCGGGATCGGTGTAAACAGCCTCACGCAAAGTCGCCAGGACGCAGAGCCTCGCAAAGCGGGTCCGATGATCTTTCCGGTCGTTCCTGGCGAGGCTTGGCGGCTTCGCGTCTTGGCGTGAGGCGGATCCGGAAAACTTCACTCTGTTTCTGGAGCGAGTCATTGGCGGGGTCCGCCTTTCTCGATGTCGTCGGCGATCTCCCGGACCAGGGCCCACCCGTCGTCCGTCAGGGCGGTGGCCGTGCCGGCGTTCAGGCCGCGGTGGTTCTTCATCGCGTCCACCACCTTCACCGACCGTGCCACGGTTCCCCCCGCCTGCTCGACGCTCTTGAGGGCGCACAGCTTCGGGCAGCCGTCCACGGTGACGCAGGGGGCGCTCCCGACCTTGTCCAGCGCCGCCTCGTCCCCCGTGACCAGGAGGGCGAGGCATAGGGTGTCGTAACCTTGCCCCTCGCGGCGTTGCGCGAGGTCGTAGGCCACCTCGCGGCTGACGAGCCCGTGGACCTTGCCGATGCCGCTGCAGGGGATGACCAGGGTTTTGTGTTTTTCTTGCATGTTGCACCCCAACCCGGAAGGACCGGATCTCAACCACGAACCACACGAACCGCACGAACAGGTTTCGGACACGAAAGCGGGATCATGCCCCTGGCGACCATGGTTCAGCGGGCGCCGGGCTCGCCGGTTCTCTCCGGAAGCCACTGGAATCAACCCCTTCGGGTCTCATTTCGCAACCGCTTCCATTGCTTTTCGGCGAACCGCTTCCGCGTAGGCGTCGGGCCCGAGGAGGAACTGCATGTCTTCCGAGACATTCGTCAGCTCCAGCTCCGCGATCCACCCCCTCCCGTACGGGTCTTCGTTGATCCACTCGGGCTTGTCCTTCAGTTTCGTGTTCACCGCGACGACCCGTCCGCTGACGGGGGAGACGATCTCCATGACCGCCTTGGACGACTCCACCTGCCCCAGGTCGCCGAACTGTTCCACCACGGCGCTGATTTCCGGCGGCTCGAACCAGGTGATGTCCGTCAGGCTCTGCTGGACGTAGTCGGACACCCCCACCCGGGCCCGGTTTCCCAGGACCTGGGCCCAGCAGTCGTTTTCGTTGAAGAGGAAACCGCCGGACGGGAACTTGAAAACGAACTTGTCCACCGTCACGCGAAGGACGTCCCCCGGGGGAGGGAAAGAGACGGCCACGGGCGCCGGCTCCGGCGCCTCGCCGTCCGCCGTCCACCCGCCGGCCACCTGCCGGGCGAACGCCAGCGCCTGCGGGCCCGGAACCAGGGTGTTCTCGGGCTTGACCGAGGCCTTCTTCACCTCCTCGGGGATGAAGACTTTCCGGTCCACCTTCAGGTCGAGGCGGGCGGCCAGTTTCGACGCGCACCGGGTGGCGCAGCCGTCGATGACGGTCAGGGGGGTTGCGGCCAGGATTTCTCGGTACCGGTCCGGGGCCTGGTTCAGCAGGACGGGGCAGACGAGGTCCCCGCCGGTCCGGGCGGCCAGGCACAGGGCGACCTCCCGGGAGAGGGGGCCGAAGGGCTTG
Organism: Acidobacteriota bacterium; assembly: GCA_018001935.1. Lineage (NCBI taxonomy): Bacteria > Pseudomonadati > Acidobacteriota > Acidobacteriota bacterium. The sequence continues at coordinate 81,645 of JAGNHB010000008.1, read as the reverse complement.
TCCAGGCCGTTGCAGGGCAGGATGGCCGTTGTCACGACGCCTCCTCCTCGCGGATTTTCTTGATGAGGGCGACGACCTCGGATTTGACGGGGAACGACAGGGCGTCGGGCCCGCAGGTCTTGGCGCAGGCCCGGCAGAACACCACGCAGTGGTTCGGGTGGGCCACCACCAGCTTCCGCGCACCGTCCCTGCGTTCGAACACCTTGTGCGGGCAGAACTTGTCGCACTCCATGCAGAAGTCGCACCGGGCGTAGTCGATGGTGGGGAACCAGGGGATCTTCTCCCGCTTGACCCCCATGAAGGTGTCGTCAGGCATGGTCCGCCTCCCCGATTTTTTCGAGAGCGTCGGCCACCTTCCGGAAGGCCTCGTCGGTGGTCATGTCCCGCACGTCCAGCGGGACCAGGTCCTTCTTGACGTCCAGGCCGGCCGCGGCGAAGGCGTCCCGGAAGAGTTTGACCTGCATGTTGGGGGCGCAGCCGGCGATGACCATCGGCCGGTCGGCTTTGAGCATGTCCGCCAGGAAACGGTCGCCGTCCTCCTCGCAGAGCTGCGGGTGGATGAAGGCGTACTCCACGGGCAACTCGATGCGGACGCGGTTGACGAAGTCCCAGATGTCCATCTTCGAGAACCCGGGGCATTTCCCCGTACACACGCACAGGATCAGGCCGGGTTGCTTGTCGCCCATGTCAGACCCCCGCCGCCTCGGTGAGGAGCGTGCAGATCTCCTCCGGCTTCGGGACGCGCCCGGCGGTCTTCACCGCCCCGTCGATGACGAGCCCCGGGGTCATCAGGATCCGGTAGTTCATGATTTCCTTGATGTCGCTGATTTTTCTCACCGTCGCGGAGGTCCCGGTCGCTTCCAGGGCTTGGTGGACGTTTTTCAAAAGGGTTTCGCACTTTGCACAACCGGTTCCCAATACAAGTATTTCCATCTTCTCCTCCCTCAAGGGCAGAATCGCATTCGTTCAACCGATCTCCAACCCGTCTCGGGACGGGGTGCCGGCACTCCGCGCCGGGAGCGTCCGGGCCGGACCCTGGGCTCACCCGCAGCAGGACGTCGTGCTTCCGGAGCAGCAGGGGCCTTCCGGCGCCTCGGGCGGCGCCAGGGCCTGGTCCACGAACTTCCGCATGGCCGTCAGGGCCCCTTTCTCCACCATGGTGCCGATCTCGATGGCTTCCCGGACGTCCCCTTCCGCGATCTTCAGCTCCCGGGCCTTCGAGAGGTGATACTCCAGGCAGGGCTGGCAGTGGACGCCGACGGAAACGCCGACGGCAATCAATTCCCGGGTGCGTTCATCCATCGCATTCTCCTTGGTTCAGTGAAATTTCTTCAACCGTTTTCCTATATTCCCATGTTGCCAAGTAAACGAGAAAAAAAAGGTTCACTTCCGGGACTTCTCGGAAATAACGGCCTCGACGCACCCGAAGAACTTCAGGATGCACGGGCACCGCAACCGGTAGAAGACCTGGAGCCCCGCCTTGCGATCATCGACGATGCCGGCGGCCTTCATCACCGACAGGTGCTTGGACACGGTGGACATGTCCGCCCCGACCACCTCCCGCAACTCGCACACGCACCGTTCCCCTTCCGACAGGGCGTCGATGATCTTCAGCCGGCTCGGGTGAGCCATGGCTTTCAAAACAGTGGCTTTGGCCTGATAGGAAAACGCGTCCGCCATCCTTCCCTCCAACAATTTGGCATTATTGCCAAGCTATGTCTCCCCTGTCAAGCCTTTTTTTCGGTCCCGCCAATTTTGATGGGGCCGCAAAAAGTCGATTTAGCCCGCGAATCGTCGCGAATTGGAATATCACAAGCCAATTTATTTCTTTGTATTCGTTATTCGCGTCAATTGGCGTCATTCGCGGGAAATATCCAATTGTCGACTTTATACGGGAGCATCAAATTTCTTCTGGGGGCAGGAAGGGCGAACCGCTCACGATTTCCCGCAACGGATGGCAACGTCCCGGGTTGAACCTGTGGTACAATGCCGGCCGGCGGGCGACCGCCGGTTCCTTTCCCCTCGACGGGCGATCGGATGAGCACCCGGGGGTGGTGGAAAGGCATTTCCTGAAAGCGAGGACCCCATGAGCCTGAGAACCCACACCTGCGGCGAATTGAACCTGGGCCACGTTGACCAGTCGGTCGTGCTCACCGGCTGGGCCCACGCGGTACGGAACCTGGGGGGCGTGCTTTTCCTCCAGCTCCGGGACCGCCACGGCCTGACCCAGGTCACCCTGGACCGGGAGGACAATCCCGCCCTGTACGAGCAGGCGGAGGGCGTGAAGAGCGAATACGTGGTGCGGGTGGAGGGGCGGGTGGCGGCCCGGACCCCCGGCAACGTCAACCCGCACCTCGCCACCGGGCAGGTGGAGGTGATCGCCACGTCCGTGGAGATCCTCAACACCTCCGATCTCCCCCCCTTCGAGATCCAGGACGAGGTCCGGGCGTCCGAGGAACTCCGCATGAAATACCGCTACCTGGACCTCCGACGGGCCCCCATGACCCGCAACGTGGTCCTGCGTCACCAGGCGGCCTTCGAGGTCCGAAAATACATGGACGAGCAGGGTTTCCTCGAAATCGAGACCCCCTTCATGACGCGGTCGACCCCGGAGGGTGCCCGGGATTACCTGGTGCCGAGCCGGATCCACCACGGGCGCTTCTACGCGCTGCCCCAGTCGCCCCAGCTCTTCAAGCAGCTCCTCATGCTCTCGGGGATGGACCGGTACTTCCAGATCGTCCGCTGCTTCCGGGACGAGGACCTGCGCGCCGACCGCCAGCCCGAGTTCACCCAGGTGGACGTGGAGATGAGCTTTGTCACCCCCGAGGACATCTACGCGCTGGTGGAGGGGATGCTCCAGCGCGTCTGGCGCCTCGTGGGCCACGAGGTCTCGGTGCCCTTCCCGCGGCTGACCTATGCCGAGGCCATGCGACGGTTCGGGTCCGACCGGCCCGACACCCGCTTCGGCCTCGAGATCTGCGACGTGTCGGACGCGTTCCGGGACTCCTCCTTCGGGATCTTCCGCAAGGTGGTGGAGGAGGGGGGCGTCGTCCGGGGCATCCTGGTCCCGGGCGGGGCGAAGTACAGCCGCAAGGACATCGACGGCTTCCAGGAGACGGTGAAGACCTACGGCGCCGGCGGGCTGGCCTGGCTGAAGCTGGACCAGGACGCCCTGAAGTCCTCCATCCCCGCCGCCGTCCCCGATGAGGAGAAGCTCGCCCTCCTGCGGGCGGCGGGCGGGAAGGACGGCGACGCCCTCCTCATGGTGGCCGGTCCCGAACGGACCGCCGCCACGTCCCTGGGCGCCCTCCGCCTCGTGCTCGGCCGCCGCGAGGGGCTCATCGACGACAACCGGTTCGACTTCCTGTGGGTCACCGACTTCCCCATGTTCGAGTTCGACGCCGAGGAGCAGCGCTGGGCCGCCTGCCACCACCCCTTCACCTCGCCGGCGGACCCCGCCTTCGCGAACCCGTCCACCGCCCTGGCGCAGGCCTACGACGTCATCCTGAACGGGATGGAGCTGGGCGGCGGGTCCATCCGGATCCACCGGACCGAACTCCAGGAGAAGATCTTCCGGACCCTGGGGATGACCGAGGCGGAAGCGCGGGAGAAATTCGGTTTCTTCCTGGATGCCTTGCGCCACGGGGCGCCGCCCCACGGCGGCATCGCCCTGGGGCTCGACCGCATGGTGATGCTCCTGGCGGGGGAAACTTCCATCCGGGACGTCATCGCCTTCCCCAAGACGACCTCCGCCATGTGCCTGCTGACGGGGTCGCCCTCGGGGGTGTCCGACCGGCAGCTCGCCGAGCTGCATCTGCGGGTGGAGGGTGGCAATGGTTGAGGAAACCCGTTTTCTGAAGGAGTCCGAGCTTTTCAAGGGCCTGCCCGATTCCCTGATCCAGAAGGTGTACGACGAGGGGCTGCTCCGGACCTACGGCCCCGGCGAGTTCATCTTTCGCGAGGGGGAGTCGTCCTTCCAGTTTTACATCATCCGGAACGGGGTGGTGGAGATCCAGATCACCCGGAAGGAGGCGAAGCAGACCGCCATCGTGGCCTACCTCTCCCGGGGGGAGTGCTTCGGCGAGATGGCCCTGATCACCGGCCGGCCCCGACTGGCGTCGGTTCGCGTGCCCCAGGCCGTCGAGGTCCTCGAGATCCCCGCCGAGAAGTACGAGGAGCTGATCTCGGGGAACATCATCTTCGTTCGCCGGCTCTGCGAGATCCTGGCCTTCCGCCTCGAGAACGCCGACCGGCAGATCACCGGCGGGGAGCCGGGGACCCGGAAGGAGCTCCAGGGAAGCCTCCACTTCTTCGACCTGGCCACGGTCATGCAGACCCTCATCAACACCGGGCAGAGCGGCATCATGCTCATCGAGACCCCCGACGCCGTCCGCGCCGAGGTGGCCTTCGCCAAGGGGAACATCGTGACGGCCCGCATGGGGCGCCTCGAGGGGGAAGACGCCTTCTACGAGATCTTCCACGAGGATATCGCCGGTGAATTCACCTTCCGGGGCGAGAACGTGAGCCGGAAGGACATCACGGCCCCCATCGACCGGCCGCCCATGAACCTCCTGCTGGAGGCCATGCGCCTGAAGGACGAGAGCAAGGTCATCCTGCAGGAGATCGAGGACTTCGAACGGGTTTTCGAACCCTGCTGCAACACCCTGCGGTGGGCGGAGGAGGACACGCTGGACAGCGCCCTGATGGTCTGGATGAAAGTCTCGGAAAGGGCCCCCCTGCGGAAGATCCTCGAAGAGGTCCCCCGTTGCTCCTACGCCGTGCTGGCCATCCTCAAGACGATGCTGGAGCGGGGCCTGGTCCGATGAGCCGGGGGCTCGCGACGCTCCCCAACGCCGTCACCCTGGTGCGGGTGGCGGCCATCCCCTTCGTGCTGAACGCCCTGTCCGCCGGCAACGACACCGCCCTCGCCGCCTGGGTCGCCGTCATGGCCCTGAGCGACTTCCTGGACGGCTTCCTCGCCCGCCTCCTCCGTTCCCAGTCCGACGTCGGGAAGGTCCTGGACCCGGCCGCCGACAAGGTCTGCGTCTTCTTCCTCGCCGCGGCCATCTGGGTGCAGCGCGGTTTCCCCACCTGGGCGCTGGCCCTGCTGGTGGGGAAGGACGTCCTCATCGCGGCCGGGGGGCTGCTCCTGAACCGAAAGGCGAAGGTCCCCATCACCCCCAACTTCTGGGGAAAAGCCGCCCTGGCCGTGGAACTCTGGGCCTTCGTGACCTACGCGTTCCGACTGGACTGGATGAAGACCGACACCCTTGCGGTGCTGGCCTTCTTCGTCGTCGTGTCCGCCCTGGTGTACGCGAAAGTCTTCTGGGACGTGGTCCGCGGGCGAAAGACGGTCCCCGAGATCGTGGCGGGCTACTCCGCCTACGGCTTCAGCCGGGAGCGGACCCGACGCGCCCGCCTCACCAACGCCTTCATCCTTTTTTTGTGCGGTGCCCTTCTCGCCCGCTTCGTTTGGTTGATCCTCACCCCCCCCTGACCACCCCACGCTCTCCAGAAACAACGTCAGCGCCGCGACCGTGAGGGAGCGGTCAGCGTAAAAACATCTTTCCGCTTGCTTACGCGCGCGGCTCCGATTCGTTTTCGGTCGAATGGACGGCCATCCCGCCGCCTTCGCGACAGATCGAAGAATGCCCCCCGCGAAATGCGGGGCGGAGAACCACCGGTTCCGGTCTATAATGAAGACGACGATCTCAGCGAAGATGGTGATCCACATAGATTGATTGGAGGTAAGTAGATTGAATAATAGAAAGTCAAGAGGGTTGCCTCTGTTTATTACCTGTTTGATCGGTTTTGCTTTTGCTCCCGCCTCAATCAAAGCAAAAACTCTCGACGACCCCATGGAGCTGGCGATCGCTGCCTGCAGGAAAGGGGATTTCAAGGAAGCGGTGCGCCTGCTTCGCCCGGAGGCCGAGAAGGGGAGTGCGAATGCGCAGTACTGTCTGGGAGATCTTCTTTATCGCGGCGAGGGTGTGCGGAAAGACCCGGCGGAAGCGGCGCGGTGGTTCCGGAAGGCCGCCGAGCAGAATGATTCACGCGCGCAGTTCATGCTGTCCATGATGCTGGATTCCGGCGAGGGAGTCGAACGAAACGCGCCGGAATCCTTGACCTGGCTTCGGAAATCGGCCGAGCAAGGCCTCCCGGAAGCCCAATTCGCCATGGGGCGAACCTGTGAGTCGGGGGAAGGCGTTGACCGTGATCCGAAAGAAGCGGCCAAATGGTATCTCAAGGCGGCTGAGCAGGGTCATGTGGACGCGCAGGCAAATCTCGCGGTCTGTTACCTGGAGGGGACGGGTGTCGATAAAGACTGTGAGCAAGCAAAGAAATGGTTGGCAAAGGCCGCGGCTCAAGGGGATGCGATCACGGAGTACAACCTGGGGAAACTGCACTTTTTAGGCAATTGTGGGGGGAAAAATCTGAAAGAGGCCCAGTACTGGTTTCAACGAGCGGCCGAGAAGGGCCACACGGCTGCGCAGTACGATTACGGAGTCTGTTGCGAAAGAGGCTACGGCCGGGAAATCGATTTTTCCGAGGCGGTTCAATGGTATCGAAAGGCGGCCGGGCAAGGGCATGAAGCCGCCCAGTTCAATTTGAGCGGGATGTTGATGGAAGGAAAAGGAGTGGAAAAAAACGAAAAGGAAGCCTTTTCCTGGTGCATGAAATCCGCCGAGGCCGGTTACACACCCGCCATGTGTCGGCTGGGATATATGTATCATGAGGGCTGTGGAGTCCAGGCCGACCAAGCCGCCGCCGTCCGGTGGTACCAGAAGGCCGCCGACAAGGGCGACGCTACGGCCATGAACAATCTCGGCCTGATGTACGAGGCCGGGGAAGGCGTTTCTCAAGACAAGCAGAAAGCCATGGTTTTATATAAGAAAGCATATCACTTGGGCCTGAAGGACGCCATCCATCGAGTGATGAAGCTCCTCAAGGAAGGCGTTAAAGATCCTGAGGAAAATTGACGCCCTCTCAAAAAGCCTGTTCAACCGCAAAGATGAAGCGGGGCATTGAAGCGGCCTCTTGACTTTGATCAAGGCGTTGGACGCGAAAGGCATGGTACCCTGAGGCCGGATCGGGAAAATTGCGCGGGGGAGGAAGACCGCCATGCACATGTTCTGTTACCAGTGCCAGGAGACGGGGGAGAACAAGGGGTGCCTGTACTTCGGCGCCTGCGGGAAGACCGACGAGACGGCCAACCTGCAGGACCTGCTGATTTACCTGCTCAAGGGGATCGCCCTCTGCGCCCGGCCCGCCATGGCCGCCGGCGAGGTGCCCCGGGCGGAGGCGGTCTTCGCCTCCCGGTCGCTCTTCTCGACCGTGACCAACACCAACTTCGATTCCGAGCGCTTCCAGGCCATGATTCGAGAAGGGCTGGCCCTGCGGGACAGCCTCCGGGAGCGGTTCACCGTGGACGTCCCGGCCGGGCTGGAGGACCTGGTGACCTGGCAGGCCGACGGGACGGCGCAGCTTCTGCGCAAGTCCACCGCCATCGACATCCGTGACACCAAGGACCCGGACATCCGCTCGCTGGCCGAACTGTCCACCTACGGGCTGAAGGGGGCCGCCGCCTATGCCATCCACGCCGCGGCGCTGGGTCGCGAGGACGACGGCCTCTGGTGCGACCTGCTCCGCATCCTGGCCCGCCTGGCCGAGGAGAAGAACGAGGAGGCCCTCCAGGAGATCGCCCTCGACACCGGTCGCTACATGACCCGGGCCATGGCCGTCCTGGACGAGGCCAACGCCGCGGCCTACGGCGAGCCCGGCGCGGTGCCCATCCCCCTGGGCGTGCGGGGGCGGCCGGGCATCCTGATCACGGGCCACGACCTGAAGGACCTGGAGGAGCTGCTGGAACAGACCGAGGGAACGGGCGTGGACGTCTACACGCACTGCGAGATGTGGGAGGCCCACGCCTACCCGGCCTTCCGGAAGCACGCCCACCTGGCCGGGAACTACGGCAACGCCTGGTGGATGCAGGACATCGAGTTCGAGGCCTTCAACGGGCCGATCCTGGTCACGTCCAACTGCATCACGCCGGTCCCGGACGCGTACCGCCACCGGATCTTCACCACCGGTCCCGCGGGCTACCCCGGCGTGGTCCACATCCCCGAGGCCCCGGAAGGCCAGCCCAAGGACTTCTCGGCGATCGTCGCCCTGGCGAAGACCTGCCCGCCGCCGAAAGCCTTGGAACAGGGCACCGTGACGGGCGGTTTTTCTCACCGCTTCGTGGCCAAGCACCTGGACACGGTCCTGGGCGCCATCCGGTCGGGGGCGATCCGAAAGTTCGTGGTGATGGGGGGGTGCGACGGGCGCGACCAGCGGCGCAAGCGTTTCACCGACGCCGCCCTCGCCATGCCCGACGACACGATCATCCTCACGGCCGGGTGCGCCAAGTTCAGATTCATCAAGCAGGTGAGAAAGGAGGTCGCCGGCCTTCCCCAGGTGCTGGACGCGGGGCAGTGCAACGACTGCTACTCGCTGGTGCGCATCGCCCTGGCCCTCAAGGACGCCCTGGGGATCGCCGACGTGAACGACCTCCCGATCGACTTCGACCTGGCCTGGTACGACCAGAAGGCCGTGGGCATCGTGCTGGCCCTGGCGGCGCTGGGGTTCCGGAACGTGCGCATGGGGCCCTCCCTGCCCGCCTACCTCCTCACCGACGCCGGGAAGCGTTTCCGGGAGAAGTACGGCATCTCCGGGTGAGGCTTTTCGGGAAAGGACAAAGGACCAAAAGGACCAAAGGGACCAAAGGGACCCGGAGGCCAGAGGGGCACGGAGGCCAAGGGGGCACGGGCGTTTCGGTGTAATACCCAAGAAGGCAGTGGTTTGGGCGGAAGGGGGTCAGGCTCCGAAGCGAAAACGGCGATCGTCAGGGGGACGCGCGCCTCGGGCCCGGGGCACGGACCGAGCTGGTCGCGGACTTCCCGGCCCCGCTTATCGGTCGGAGGCGCCGGGGGGCTATGCCCCGGAGTCCCGGCGGCGAAGTTTCCCCGTCGATTCCGAGACCCGGGGCTCGAGCGGCAGTGTGAAGCGGAAAACCGCCCCGCCGCCGGGACGTTGCTCGGCCCAGATGCGGCCCCCGTGGTGCTCGACGATCCGCTTGCAGATGGGCAGGCCCAGCCCGACGCCCTTGGGCTTGGCGGTCAGGGTGTCCCCGACCTGGCGGAAGCGCTGGAACACGGCCTCGCAGTCCGACGCGTCGAGGCCCAGTCCGGTGTCCTCCACCGTGACCCGGATCTCGCCCCCCGCCGGCGCCCGCCCGCCACCGCCGGCCCGGGACGCCTCCCGCCGCGCCTCGGCAGGCCCCGGCCCGTGGATGAACTCCCCCCGCCCCGGCCGAAGCGACCGCGGCCGGTCCCCGTTGGCATGGTACTCCAGGGACACCTTCACCGCCCCGCCGGGCGGCGTGAACTTCCCGGCGTTGGACACCAGATTCCAGACCACTTGCCGCAGGCGCGCGCGGTCCCCGGGGACCTCCGGCGCGTCCTGCAGCTCGACGCCCACGGTCAACGACTTCTCCCGGAAGCTCGGGCCCAGCTCGTTCAGGACGCTCTCCACCACCTCCCCGACGTCCACGGGGGCTTCCTCCCACATCGCCGTGTTGCTCTCCAGGCCGTTGAGGTCCAGGAGGTCCTCGATCAGGATGGTGAGGCGGCGGCTCTCGGCCAGGAGGATGTCGATGTTCTCCAGGACCTGGGCGGCGGCCTTCTCGCGGCGGGCGGCGTCGGTGCACTCGGGGTTGAAGACGACCCGGCGGAGCTTCTTCCGGACCAGGTGCGCGTAGCCGACCAGGGACGTCAGCGGGGTGCGCAGCTCGTGCGACGTGTTGGCCAGGAAGTCGTCCTTGAGCCGGTCCACCTTTTCGAGCCACTCCGTCTTGAGGCGCTGGTACTCGAGTTCCCGGCGGTGAAAGGCGATCTCCCGCTGGTGCCGCTGGCTCTTGACCCGGGCGAGGAACAGCACCAGGCCCAGCCCCGCCGCAACGTAGGCGACGTAGGCGTACCAGGTCCGCCAGAACGGCGGCGTGACCACGAGGGTCAGCGACAGGCCGGTCTCGTTCCACACCCCGTCGTTGTTGGACCCCTTCACCCGGAGCACGTACGTCCCCGGGTCGAGGTTGGTGAACGTGGCGGTCCGGTTGGCGGCCGTCGTGTAGACCCAGTCCTTGTCGAAGCCCTCGAGGCGGTAGGCGTAGCGGTGCTTGTCGGGAGCGCTGAAATCCAGGGCGGAGAACTCGAAGGAGACGACGCGGTCGTGGTGTTCCAGGGTGAGCCGCTCCAGGGTTTCCGCGGGGACGTCGAGGGCGACGGGGCGGTTGGATTTCAGAAAGGCCGTCAGCACCACGGTGGGCACGTGGGTGTTGACGCGGAAGCGGGCGGGGTCGAGGATGGTGAGACCCGCGAGACCGCCCAGGACGATCTCGCTGGACCGGGTGCGGCAGAAGGCCACGGGGTTGAAGTTGCAGTCCGGGAAACCGTCCCGGCGGTCGTAGAACCCGGTGACCCCCGTCTTCGGGTCCAGCCGGAACAGGCCGATGGACGAACTCACCCAGAGGGCCCCCGAGGCGTCCTCGGTGATCCCGGAGATGTTGTAGGCGTGCACGCCGCGGTCCGGCGTGAAGTGCCGGAAAACCGTCCGCCCCCGTTGCGCCGCGCCCGCCTCCAGGCAGTCCAGGCCGCCGCCCCAGGTCCCCACCCAGAGGTTGCCGGCCCGGTCCTCGTAGATGCACGTGGCGGAATTGTTGCTCAGGCTCGCCGGGTTCGACTCGTCGTGCTGGAAGCTCAGGACGGTGCCCGACGCCGGGTCCAGCCGGAAGAGGCCCGAGGACTGGCTCGCGGCCCAGAGGGCCCCCGAGCGGTCGAGGCAGAGAAAATCCACCCGGGTGGGGTGCGGAGAACCGTCGGGGGCTTTCTCCAGCGGGTAGGAGCGAAAGCGCCCGATCTCCGGGTCCAGGCACGCGAGGCCGGCCTCCGTGCCGACCCAGACTTTGCCCCGCGGGTCCACCAGGAGCGTTTTCACGAAATCGTTGACGAGGCTGTCGGGGCGGTCGGGGTCGTGCCGGTAGTGGGAGAAACGGCCCGTGGAGGGGTCCATCCGGTCCAGGCCGAAGCCCCCCGTGCCGACCCAGATCGAGCCGTCCGCGCCCTCGGCCAGGGCCCAGACCCGGCGGTTGTCCACCAGGCTGAACGGGTCGGAGGGGTTGTTCCGATAGTGACGGAAGGTCCCTGTCCTTCGATCCAGGCAGTCGAGCCCCTGCTCGCTGGTGCCGACCCAGACGAGGCCGGACGCGGCGCAGAGGACGGCCCGGATGTTCTTCCCGCCGAGGCCGTGGGGTCTCTCCGGGACGTACTGGAAGTACTCGAAGGGGACGATCCTCAGGCGGTCCACCCCGGCGGCCCAGGTCCCCACCCAGATCACCCCCCCGGCGTCCTCGAAGAGGCTCAGCACGGTGCTTCCACTCAGGGAAAGCGTGTCGGCCGGGTCGTGGGCGAAGCGGGTGAACCGCGCCGATACGGGGTCCCGGCGGCACACCCCGCCGTCCCGGGTCCCCACCCACACGGCTCCGTCCCGGGCCCGGAAGAGGGATTGCACGTTGGCGTCGCTCAAGGCGGCGGGGTCGGAGGGCGACACCGGCAGCCAGTCCGGGGCCCGGCCGCCGGGGGGCAGGCGGCAGAGACCGCCGCGGGTCCCCACCCACAGCGACCCGTCGGTGTCCGGCAGGAGGGCCTGGACGAGCGCGGCGTCGGCGAACGGCGCGGCCGGCGCCCCGAGCGGGACGGTTTCCCACCGGGCGGTCGCGGGCTCATAGCGCGCCAGGCCGCCCTCGGTCCCGACCCAGAACGACCCCCGGTCCCGGGGTGCGAGGGCCATGACGCTGCGCCAGGGACGGGCCCCGGCGGGAAAGGGAGCGCGGACCGCCTGCCCGCCGAAACAATCCACCCGGTACAGGCCCGCGTTTCGGACGCCCGCCCAGAGATAATCGCCCCACGGCAGGAGGGTTTGAACCTGGCCCGGCCCGCCGGGAAGTTCCGCATCGGACGGCCAGGTCACCCGCCGGGACGCCCCCGTGCGGAGGTCGAGCCGCCACAGGCCGGCCCGGGTCCCCGCCCAGAGGGTGCCCCGGGGGTGCTCGGCCAGCGTGATGACGTAGTTGTCGGGGAGCGAGGTCCCGTCGCCCGCGATCTTGCGGTGGACAGTGAAGCGATAGCCGTCGTAACGGTTCAACCCGTCCTGGGTGCCGAACCACATGAATCCCGTGCTGTCCTGCATGGTGCAGTAAACCGAGGCCTGGGACAGGCCCTCGGCCAGGGACAGGGAGCCGACGCGGAAATAGCCGCCGGGCGCGGCGCACACCGCCTCGAACCCCGGGGCCAGGGCCAGGAGAAACCATGCCAGAAGGAGGGTTCCGCGCTTGATCACCAACAGCCACCATTTCCGGGTCGGGAACGTCCCGCTGCCGGCGGGGCGGCACCGGGCAAGGCGGCGGACCCGTCACCGCGCGGGGGAGGAGTGGTCCCAGGCCGACCGGATCCGGTCGAGGAGGTCGCGGGTGGAATCGAGTTGGGCGCGGATTTCCAGGATGTCGTCGTGGCGGGCGGCCGAGTTCTCCTGGACCGCCCGCAGGGCCTGCCGGGTCGAGACCATCTCCGCCGAGAGGGCCGTCATCCGATCCTGAAACTCCCGGCTCGACGATCCGCCGTCGGACAGGGAAAGCACCGTCTCCTCCACTTCTTTCAACCGGTTCTCGAAGCCCCGGGCGAACTCGTCGCGCCGGGCGGCCTCCTCCTCCCGGGTCTTGCCGAGGGCGTCGAGCCGCCGGACCAGTTCCGCCAGGCGCTTGTCCAGTTCGGCCCGGCTGTGCTCACCCGGGGCCTTGGGCGGTTGTTTGCCGCCCAGGGACTGGTCCATGAGGGTCCGGACCTCGGAGCGGAGCGCCTGGAGTTCCATCCGCATCATGACCAGGTCGGAGCCGGGCGAATCCCCCGGGACGTCGACCCGGCCGGTCATCATGCCACGCAGTTCCCGGTGAACCGCTTCGAGCTGATCCAGCTTGGGGAAGAGCCGTTCGGCCTCCACCGCCGCCTGGCGAAGGGGAGCCAGGTCGTCCATCCGCTCGGAGAGGTTCCGGATCTCCTCCCGGAGCGCCCGGAGCTCGACCCCGTCGGTGATGGCCGCCTCCACGGTCCGAAAAGCCTGGACGACCGGCTGCAGGCCGCCCTGGATCTGGAGGACCTGGTGGTCCACGGCGTCGCGCAGGCCGGTGAAGAGGTTGAAGAGGTCGCGGATGCGGCCCTTCTGGCGGTCCATCTCCTGGAGCAGGGATTCCTGGAAGCGGTTCATGCCGTCGAGGCTGTCCTGGATCCGCCGGACCCGTCGCTGAAGGTCGGCAACGGTTTCGGGGGACAGCGCGGCCTGGACGGACCCGTTCGGCTCGCCGCCGGCGTCGGGGGATTCCTCGGATTCCTCGCCGGGCTGCGGCGAGTAGCGGGCGTTGGACTGCTCCTTCCGCTTGAGGAGCGCCTCGAATTTGCTGAAGACCACCATGCACCGGACGCACTCCGCCCGCCCGTCGTCCTGTTCGAAGCCGCACTTGGGGCAAATCATGGCTTTCTCCGGAACCCGAGATCCGAGCCTGCTCGATTTCTGACCCTTACGGCCGCAATCTAGCAGATCCGACCGCCGAATTCAAGGGTCCAGAAAAAAGTTACGCCGGACCGGGAAAACTGACTATAATGAAAGGCCGATCGACTTTCTGAAGAGGTGTTCATGAACAACGAAAAACCTGACCACGCGACACCCGGGGTCGAGGACAGGCTCGACCTGGCCGCGGATTTCACCCCCCCCGGGTATGAGGACTGGAAGAAGGAGGCGACCGCCCTCCTCAAGGACGCGCCCTTCGACCGGAAGATGTTCACGCCGACCTACGAGGGCATCACCCTCAGGCCCATCTACAACGCCGAGGACCTCCAGGGCAGCCCGGTTCCCGGGTCCTTCCCCGGGGCCCCCCCCTATGTCAGGGGGACCCGCCCGGCCGGCTTCGTGGCCGACCCCTGGGCGGTCAGCCCCCTGACCTGCCTGCCCGACCCCGAGACCATCAACGCCGCCCTCCGCCAGGGCCTCGACAACGGCGAGACCGCTGTCAATCTCTGCCTCGCCCGGCACGGCGGGGAGGGAGGAAACCGGCCTCTGCAAACCGTGTCGGAGTGGCTGCGAGCCCTGGACGGCTGCGATCTCGGGCGAACGCCCGTTTTTATCCAGTCCGGCGGGGAGGCCGGTGCCGCCGCCGCGATGCTGGCCGCCCTGGCCGCGAAGAAGGGTTTGCCCGGGGACCGGCTGGCGGGCGCCGTCGAGTGCGACCCGCTGGGCGATTTGGCCGCGGCCGGCCGCCTGGAGGGAAGCCTCTCCGCCCGCTATGACACGTTGGCGGACCTGGCGGCGTGGGCCGCCGCAGCCTTCCCTCGCCTGAGGACGGTGGCCGTCCGCGCGGACCGGTGGCAGGAGGCCGGCGCTAACGCCGTCCAGGAGGTGGCCTTCGCCGCCGCCACCGGGACGGAGTACCTCCGCGAGATGACGGGGCGGGGCCTGGGGGTCAACGAGGCCGCCGGCTCCATCCGCTTCACTTTCGCCGTGGGGCCCCAGTTCTTCCTGGAGATCGCCAAGCTCCGGGCCGCCCGCCTCGTGTGGTCCAACGTCGTGCTGGCCTCCGGCGGCGGCGAGGCGGCCGCCCGGATGGTGGCCCACGCCCGGGTCGCCGACTGGAACCTCTCCCGGCTCGACCCTCACACCAACATCCTCCGGGCGACCACGGAAGCCTTCAGTGCCGTGGCCGGCGGCGCCGACAGCCTGGACACGGGTCTCTTCGACGCGCCGGCGCGGACGCCGGGGGCGTTCTCCCGGCGCCTCTCCCGGAACATCCAGGTCATCCTCGCGGAGGAAGCCCGGATGGCCCAGGTCATCGACCCCGCCGGCGGGTCCTGGTACGTGGAGGCCCTGACCCTGGAACTGGCCGGGAAAGCCTGGGAGCTTTTCCGCCAGATCGAGCGCCGGGGCGGGATGGGTGCGGCCCTTCGGGAAGGGTACCCCCAGGCCGAGACGGAAGCCGTTTACCGCAAACGGGTGGAGAACGTCGACCGGCGAAAGGACACCCTCCTGGGCGTCAACATGTACCCCAACCTCGACGAGACCCCCCTCCGGGACGAGGACGGGGAACCCTGGGGCCCCGGTCCCGGTTCGGCCGCCGGCCCGGCGATTCAAGACGCCGTCGCGGGAGCCGGCCCCCTGGACGCCCCGCCCCCCGCCGGGCCCGACAGGGTCCGTGCCGCCGTCGCGGCCGCCGCAGCGGGGGCCGACCTCGCCGCCCTCACCCGGCGGTTCTTCCCCGACAAGGGTGACCCCGTCGCCGTCACCCCCGTCCGGCCGCGCCGGCTCGCCGAGGGTTTTGAAACGCTCCGGCAGGCCGCCGATGCCTGGCGTGAAAAGACCGGGCGGCGCCCGTTCGTGTTCCTGGCCAACATGGGGCCGGGCGCCCAGCACCGGGCCCGGGCCGATTTTTCCGCGGGCTTTTTCCAGGCGGGCGGGTTCGACGTCATCAACCCAAAGGGCTTCCCGACGCCCGAAGAGGCCGCCAAGGCCGCCGTGGACTCCGGGGCGCCCGTCGCGGTCCTCTGTTCAACCGACGACACCTACCCCGCGCTGGTGACGCCTTTCGTCGAAGCCGCCCGGGCGGTGCGGCCCGACCTCTTCATCGTGCTGGCCGGGTACCCCGAGGCCCAGGTCGACGCGCACCGCGAGGCGGGCGTGGACGAGTTCATCCACCTTCGCGCCAACTGCCGCGCGGTGCTCGAAACCATCATGAAACGGACAGGAGTGTTGTCATGAGCCCCATCCCCGACTTTCAGAACATACCCTTCGAACCGGTCGTCACCCCGTCCACCATCGACGCGTGGAAGGCCCGCGCCGAGCGGGAGGCGGGGAAGCCGCTCGAGGA
The DNA here is from genome assembly GCA_018001935.1 of Acidobacteriota bacterium. NCBI lineage: Bacteria > Pseudomonadati > Acidobacteriota > Acidobacteriota bacterium. Next base: position 65,642 of record JAGNHB010000008.1, on the reverse strand, counting down.
ACTCGCCTGGCGAACCATGGAGCAGGTGAGCGTCCGGCCGCTCTACACCCCGGCCGACCTCGCCGCCGCGGAGCACCTCCCCTACACCGCCGGGATCCCCCCTTTCCTCCGAGGGCCTTACGCCACCATGTACGTGGTCCGACCCTGGACCATCCGCCAGTACGCGGGTTTCTCCACGGCGGAGGAGAGCAATGCCTTCTACCGCCGGAACCTCGCCGCCGGGCAGAAAGGGCTCTCCATCGCGTTCGACCTGGCCACCCACCGCGGGTACGATTCGGACCACCCCCGGGTCGAGGGCGACGTGGGCAAGGCCGGCGTGGCCGTGGACTCCATCCTGGACATGAAGATCCTCTTCGACGGCATCCCCCTGGACCGGATGTCGGTGTCCATGACCATGAACGGGGCCGTCCTGCCCGTCATGGCTTTCTACATCCTCGCCGCGGAGGAGCAGGGCGTCAAGCCGGAGCAGCTGGCGGGGACCATCCAGAACGACATCCTGAAGGAATTCATGGTGCGCAACACCTACATCTACCCGCCCGACCCCTCCATGCGCATCATCGCCGACATCTTCGCCTACACCTCCCGGAAGATGCCCAAGTTCAACAGTATCAGCATATCCGGATATCACATGCAGGAGGCCGGCGCGTCGGCGGACCTCGAGCTGGCCTACACCCTGGCGGACGGCGTGGAGTACGTCCGCACCGGGATCAAGGCCGGGATCGACATCGACGCCTTCGCCCCGCGGCTGTCCTTCTTCTGGGGCATCGGGATGAACTACTTCATGGAAGTGGCCAAGATGCGCGCCGCCCGGGTGCTGTGGGCCAAGCTCATCAAGGGCTTCAACCCGAAGGACCCCAAGTCCATGGCCCTGCGGACCCACTCCCAGACCTCCGGCTGGAGCCTGACGGAACAGGACCCCTACAACAACGTCGCGCGCACCGTCATCGAGGCCATGGCCGCCGCCCTGGGTCACACGCAGTCCCTCCACACCAACTCCCTGGACGAGGCCATCGCCCTCCCCACCGACTTTTCGGCCCGGATCGCCCGCAACACGCAGATCTACCTCCAGACCGAGACCGGGATCTGCCAGGTCATCGACCCCTGGGGGGGTTCCTTCTACGTGGAGTCGCTGACCGACGCCCTCCTCAAGCGCTCCTGGGGCCACATCCGGGAGGTCGAGTCCCTCGGCGGGATGGCCCGGGCCATCGCCACCGGGCTCCCCAAGATGCGCATCGAGGAGTCGGCCGCGCGCAAGCAGGCCCACATCGACTCGGGCAGCGAGACCATCGTCGGCGTCAACCGCTACCGCCTGGACAAGGAGAAACCCATCCCCATCCTGGAAGTGGACAACACCGCCGTCCGGCAGGCCCAGATCCGACGCCTCGAGAAGCTGCGCGCCGAACGGAACGAGGCCGACGTCCGGCAGGCCCTGGACGCCCTCGTCCGCTGCGCGGGGTCCGGAGAGGGCAACCTGTTGGAGCTTTCCGTGAACGCCGCCAGGGCGAGGGCTTCCCTCGGGGAGATCTCCTCGGCCCTCGAAACCGTCTTCGGCCGTCACCAGGCCGTCATCAGGAGCATATCGGGCGTGTACGCATCGGAATTCGGAAACCCGGCGGAAGTGGAGACCGTTCGTCGGCGCGCCGACGAATTTGAACAGCGGGAGGGCCGTCGGCCCCGCATCCTCGTCGCCAAGATGGGGCAGGACGGGCACGACCGCGGCGCAAAGGTCGTGGCCACCGCCTATGCCGACCTCGGCTTCGACGTGGACATCGGCCCCCTCTTCCAGACCCCCGAGGAAGCGGCCCGCATGGCCGTGGAGAACGACGTCCACGTCGTGGGGATGTCCTCGCTGGCCGCCGGTCACAAGACCCTGCTGCCCCAGCTGGCGGGGTGGTTGCGGCAACTCGGCCGGGAGGACATCCTGGTGGTGGTGGGCGGAGTGATCCCCTCCCAGGATTACGACTACCTGCGGGATCACGGTGCCGCGGCCATCTTCGGCCCCGGGACCGTCATCACCGTGGCGGCGGGAAAAATCCTGGACCTCCTGGAAAACCGGTGAAAAGAGTGCTGCAATGAACCTCGGACTGCCTGAACTGATGGCGATTTTCCTGGTCGCCCTTCTCCTGTTCGGCCCCCGGAAACTTCCCGAGATCGGGAAGACCCTGGGCCGGGTCATGGGGGAGTTCAAGCGCGCCACGAACGACATCAAGAACACCCTCGAGGAGGAAGTCGAGGCGGAGAAGGCCCAGGAACGTTTCCAGGCGGAAGGCGAGGGGGCGGCCGTCCCCGGGCAGGGCACGCCCCCCCCCGCCGACCCGCCGGGACCGGACATGGGGCGAAACCTCGGCGGATGATATCTCCGGGCCCGCGGTGCACCTCCCGCGGGTCTTTCCCCTCCCTTCGAATCACGGAAAGGACCTCGCATCACAACCATGGCGGAAGCGAACAACGAACTGCGGAAGATGACCCTTCTCGAGCACCTGCAGGAACTGCGGTCCTGCCTGCTGTACTCCGTGATCGCCGTGGCCGTGGCCTTCGGCGTGACCTTCGCCTTCAACGACTGGATCTACGGGCAGCTGGCCCTTCCCCTTCTCCGGCACCTCCCCAAAGGGTCCACCCTGGTGTTCCTCCGGCTCCAGGAACCCTTCACCGTCTCCCTCAAGGTGGCGTTCTGCTTCGCCGTTTTTCTCAGCGCCCCCGTCATCATCTACCAGCTCTGGCGCTTCATCTCCCCCGGACTGTACCAGAAGGAGAGGCGCTGGTTCGTCCCCTTCGTGTTCTTCTCGTCCCTCCTGTTCCTCGCCGGGTGCACCTTCGCCTACCGGGTCGCCTTCCCCGCCGCCTGCAGCTTCCTCATCGGGGTGGGACGGCCGTACAACCCCCAGATCAGCATGGACGAGTACTTCGACTTCGCCATGATGGTCATCCTGGGGATGGGGGCCGTCTTCCAGATGCCCATCATCGTCTCCTTCCTGGCGATGATGAAGATCCTCACGCCCCGGTTCATGATCAAGACCCTCCGCCACGCCATCCTCATCATCTTCATCCTGGCGGCCATCATCTCCCCCACCACCGACGTGGTGAACCTCTTCATCTTCGCCGCCCCGATGATCCTGCTCTACCTGGTCAGCGTCATCCTGTGCTGGCTCATCACCCGTCGCCGGGCCCGCCATGCCGGGTGACACCCGTCTTCTGAACCGGTACATCGACGAACTGTTCCGCTGGAACCGCCGGCTGAGGCTCACCGGGTTTCGCGACCCGGCGGGTTTCCGGCGGGAACTGCTGGAAACCACCCGGGCCGCCGCGGAAGGGGTGGCGGCCTACCCGTGGGCCACGGGCGTGGACATCGGCTCGGGAAACGGGGTGGTGGCCGTCGTGCTGGCCGCCCGGTTCCCGGAGCGGCGCGTGGTGGCCCTGGAACCGAACGGGAAAAAGTGCACCTTCCTCCGTCACGTGCGGCGGCTTCTGGCGCTGGACTCCCTGGAGGTCGTCCCCGGGCGGCTCGAGCAGTACGAGGCGCCGGACCACGGCGACCGCCTGCTCTGGGCGCTCCGGGCCACCGAGATTTCCGGCGGGCCGCTGGAAGCCGCCCTGAAGAAGCGCCCCGGGTCCTTCTTCCTCTGCTTCCACGGGGCAGGGACCCCGGCGGACCTCCTGATGCGGCAACGGTTCGCTTCCTGGGCCCGGGAGGGGTCCTTCCCGGTGGCCGGCACGGAGTCGCCCAACGCTCTCGAAACGGGGCAAAAGGCCGTTCTGTGCCGGGTCCCGGCGTGATGTTTCACGTGAAACATCACGAACCTTCCGCGCCCTCCCCTTCCGGCGCCAGCGGCAGCTCCACCACGAAGACCGATCCCAGCCCGTAGGTGCTCTCCGCGTAAACCCTCCCCCCGTGAAGCTCCACGAGCTTGCGGACAATTGAAAGCCCGAGCCCGGTGGAAGGCTCGCTGCCCGTCGGTTTGGCGCTCAGGCGGTGGAAGCTCTCGAAGAGGTGCTTCTGGTCCTCCTCGGTGAGCCCCGGGCCCTCGTCCTGCACGCGGAACAGGGCAAACCCGTTCTCGCGCGTCAACCGGACGCGGATGAGGGTGCCGGGCGGAGCGTACTTGATGGCGTTGTCGACGAGGTTGTCGATCACCTCCCGGAGCCGCTCTTCGTCGCCCCGCACGACCACGTCGGGGTCGGTCTCGACCTCCACCCGCTGGTTCTTCCCCTCGCTGCGGACGCGATTTCCCTCGAGCGCCTCGTGGAGGACCCGGTTGAGGGAGACGCAGCGACGGTTCAGGGTGATCTTCCCGTTCTCGATGGCGGCGGATTTCAGCAGGCTGTTGATGAGGTTCAGCATGCGATCCGCCGACAGGTTGATGGAATTGGACATCCGCAGGACGGTGCCCTTCTCCTCCAGGCGCCTGGGGATCAGCTCGGAGTACCCCAGGATGGTCTGAAGCGGGTTCTTGAGGTCGTGGACGGCCATGTGCATCAGGTCGGTCTTCAGGCGGAGGGCTTCCTGGGCGATGTCCTTCTGCACCCGGACCTCGCTGAGGGCGTTCTCCGTCCGGTTCTTCTCTTCCTGCAGGTCCCAGGTCCGCTGCTCCACCAGGCGCTCGAGTTCACGGTGGCGGCGCTGGATGGCCCGGAGGCGGAGGCGGAAGAGGCCGCCGACGGCGAGGGTCCCGGCGAGAACGCACAGGCCGTAGAACCACCAGGTCTGCACGAAGAGGGGGCGAACGGTAAAGCGGATCGCCGTGCCCGTGGGGTTCCACACGCCGTCACTGTTGCAGGCGGTGACCCGGAACACGTAGTCGCCCGGCGGGAGGTTGGCGTACTTCGCCTTGCGTTCCTCCGAGGTCTCGTACCACCGGGCGTCGTAGCCTTCCAGGCAGTACCGGAACCGGACACTCTCCGGGAAGACGAAGGTGAGGGCGGCGAACCGGATCTCGAGGGTGCGGGCGCCGGCGGGGACGTCCACCGAGTCGCGGACGGGGTGTGCGCGCTCGTCGATGGACACCTCTTCCACGGCCACGGGAGGGGCGATGCGGTTGACGAGGATGTTCCGGGGATCGATGGAGGCCAACCCCTTCTTGGTGGGAAACCAGAGCCGGCCGTCGGCGGCGCGGACCCCGGACGGCTGGGAGCCGCCATTGCACTCGGCGGTGAGGAGCCCGTCCTTTTCCGTGTAGGCGATGCAGGGGATGCGCGGGACCCGCCCCTCGTCGTAATCCCGGAAGGCGCTCTTGTCGACCCGGAAGATCCCCTGGTTGCTGGTCATCCAGAAACGGCCGTCGTCGTCCTCGAGGATGCAGAAGATCATGTCGTTGTAGAGGCCGTCCTTCGTGGTGTAGGAGCGGAACCGACCCGCATCGGCGGAAAACCGGTTCAGCCCGCCGTCGAGGGTGGAGACCCAGATCTCCCCTTCCCGGTCCTGGAACGCGAAAATGGTCTCGTTGGCGGACAGCCCCTGGGCCGTGGTGTACCGCCAGGTCCGGCGGTCCTCCATGACGAAGACGCCCTTGTGGGTCCCGATCCAGAGCCGGCCCCGGCGGTCCTCCAGGACGAAACGGATGAGCATCCCCGCAAAAAGGTCCTGTGCGGGAAAAGACGTCAGTTTCCCGTCCTGGTAGAGTTCGAGGCCGTCCTGGTAGGTGCCGATCCACATCCGGTTGCGGCTGTCCCGGTAAATCACCCGGATGCCCCTTGGGTTGTTCTCCCTGGGGCCGGAGATGAGCGCCGCCTTCCCGTCGGTGACGCGGTAGAGGCCCCCGTTCATGGTTCCCACCCAGATCTCGCTGTCCGCACTCTCGCCGATGGCGTACACGAAGCCGTCGGAAAGGCCCTCGGCGACCCCGTACACCCGGACGGACCCGTCGGGGCCGATCCGGTTGAGCCCGCCCCCGTGGGTGCCGGCCCAGAGGTTTCGGGCGCCGTCCTGAAAGACGGTGCGGACCTGGTTGTTCGTCAGTCCCTCCCGGGTGGTGAGCACCGTGAACTTCGCGTCGCCGATCCGGTCGATCCCTTCGTTCGTGCCGACCCACAGGCCCCCTTCCGTGTCCTCGTGCAGGGAGAGGACCATGTCGCTGGGGAGGCCGTCCGTGTGACGAATGCACTGGAACCGCCCGTCCCGGTACCGGTTGAGGCCCCCGTCGTGCGTCCCGACCCAGACGTTCCCGTGCCGGTCGGTGGCAAGCGCTTCCACGAAGGGGCTGGAAAGGCCCTCCGCAGGGGTGCAGGCGTGGAACTGCCCCGCCGAGAGCCAGGCGAGGCCCTTGTTGGTCCCGACCCAGAGGCGGTTGTCAAAGGGGGAGACGAGCAAGGCCAGGATGCTGGAGTTCTGGAGTTCGGCAGGGAGGGGAACGCGCTCGAAGGTCCCGTTCCGGTAACGCATCAGCCCGCTGTCGGCGCCGATCCACAGCCAGCCCCACCGGTCCCTCGCCAGGGACCGGACCCCGGTACGGGGTCGCTGGGCCTTCCCGGGATAATCCTCGCACCGTCCGCCCCGCACCCGGTCCAGCCCGCTGTCGGTGCCGACCCAGACCGAGCCGTCGTCGTCGTTGCACAGGCTGTAGATGAAGCTGCTGCTCAGGCCCGTCGAGGGGTCCATCGCGGTGAACCGCCCGTCGCGGCAGCGCAGCAGGCCGGCCCCGAAGGTCCCGATCCAGAGGGACCGGTCGGCGCCCTCGCACAGGCGGGAGATCAGGTTCTTCCGGAGGGCGGGGGTGTTCTCGCGGTTGAAAATCCGGAAGGACACGCCGTCGAATCGCGCGAGGCCCTGCTGGGTGCCGATCCAGAGGTAACCGTCCCGCGTCTGCAGGATAGCGTGGGCGGTGTTCTGGGGCAGGCCTCTGCGCGTGCTCCAGACGGCGTGAAGGTACTGGGTCATTCCCTTGTCGGGTGAAAGGGCGAGCGCGCCGGTGACGAGGGAGGTCCCCGTCACGAGGAGACACAGAAAGCGCAGAAACAGTTTACGCCCATCGACCTTCATGGGCTTGTCCGCGCCGGTCATAACGTGGAGCCGGGGAATCCCCGGCGGGAGAGGACAGCCTCCACCGCGTCGGGGAGGTCGGCGCAGAAGCAGAGCGAGCCCTCGGGAGGTGCGGCGGCGCCCGTCTCCAGCCAGCGCCCCGTCTCGGCTTCGGGCGGGAGGGCCTGCCGAAGGGGCGACCAGCACCGGTCGGCCAGGACGGTTTTTCGCGGAGAAAACCCCTTGTTGAGGAATTCCCAGACCAGGGCGAGTTCCACGAGGGTGCCCGTGCTTCCGGGAAGGACCACGTACCACTCCCCGAGGCGGATGAGCCGCGAAAGTCGCGCAAAGAGGTCCGGTTCCTCGATGACGGTGTCCAGGTAGGGGTTGGGACCGGTGGCCCTGAACCGGGTCACGGTGACCCCGACGGTCCGTCCGCCGGCGTCCCGGGCGCCCCGGGCGGATGCTTCCATGGTGCCGCCGTAACCGCCGTTCACCACGGTCCAGCCGGCGGCACCCAGGAGGTACCCGATGCGGTAGGCCGTCTGGTACTCCGGCATCCCGTTGCCGGGGAGCGAGCTGCCGAAAACCGTCACCGACCGGGGGCCTTCCGGCGCGGGAAGGGCCGCCTCCCCCGGACGGCCGGGTTGCGGGCTCACCCGATCAGCCGCGCGAGAGCGGAAATCGCGGCGTCGATCCCGTCCGCGGCCTCGGAAATCCGCCCGGCCCTCATGTAGGCCGGCGTCGTCACCACCCGGTTCGCCTCGTCCACCACGCACCCGTCGGCGGGGCAGTCCTGGTGCAGGGCGCCGGCCTTGCGGAGGGCTTCCGCCGTCCCCGGGTCGTTGCCGATGGTGAGGGTCACCCGGACACCCGCGTCGCCCAGCACCTTGGCGAGGAGGGCCGGGGCGATGCAGAGGGCGCAGAGGGGCTTGCCGGCGGCGTGCATCCCGAGGACGAGCCGCCGGACGTCGGGGTTGACGCTGCAGTCGGGGCCCTGCACAGCGAAGGTGCAAAGGTTCTTGGCCGCCCCGAAGCCCCCGGGGAAGACCAGGGCGTCGAGTTCGTCCGGGCGGGCGCCGGCGAGGTCACGGACCTTCCCGCGGGCGATGCGGGCGGCTTCCGCCAGGATGTTGCGGCTCTCCGGGGCCGCCGAACCGGTCCGGTGGTCCACCACGTCCGCCTGGGGGGCGTCCGGCGCCAGGCAGACGATTTCGAAGCCCTTCCGGTCGAGGGCGAGCAGGGTCAGGACGGCCTCGTGGATCTCGGACCCGTCGTAGACCCCGCATCCGGACAGTACCACGCCGACTTTCTTCATGGTCATTCTCCTCTCGCGATGATGGGGTGCACTCTCCCCGGGGGGTCCCCGGGATCACGGGGCCGCGGTTTCGATCTTTCGCGCGGCCTCGAACATCTCCATGGCCTTGTCGGTTTTCCCCTGCTGCTTGTAGAGAAGACCTTTCTCCTTGAGCAGGCGGGACTGGCTCTCCTTTTCCCTGAGGGCGGCCAGGGCGGAGTCCACCAGGCTCATGGCCACGTCCAGCGCGCCACGGCGGACCAGTTGCTCCGACAGGATCTGGACCTCGTCCACCACGGCCTTCTCGTACCGGCCCTGGAGGCGGAGGCCGATGAGCTTGCGGAACCCTTCCTCCAGCTTGGGGTAGTCGCCTTTCTGGATGCAGAGGGACATCTGTTCGTGCAGGGAACGGGCGATGGCCAGCTTTTCCTCCGCGGTGTCCTGGGCCGGAGGGGCCGGGACCAGGAAGAGGAAGGCGAAAGCAATGACTGCAAAGGGTTTCCAAACAAAAGGCTGTTTCATCTCAATTGATCTCCGCGAATGGATTTCGGGCCCCCGCGCGGGTGAAGGGGGAGAAGGGGTTCTGCTCGTCCTGGGACCGGGCTTCCGTTCCCGGCGCGGTAAAGGGGTTCCCGGACGCGATGACGGCGGACCGCCCGGTGAGGTAACCTTCCATCTCGGCCTGGAAGGTCCGGGTCTGCCAGGCCCGGTGCATCGCCTCCATCCTCCCGATGCCCCGGACGATGGGGAGGGCCGCCAGGACCATCAGGCAGGCCAAGGCGGCCGCGAGTCCCAGGGCCCATCGACGAAGGGTCCGCAAGGACGGGCGCGGCAGGGCGACCGCGTCGGCGAGCCGGGTCCAGAGGGCCGGCCCGGGCTCCAGGACGGGCAGGGAGGTCTTCAGCAGGTGCTCGGCCTGCATCTGGAGGCCGACCTGGACGCGGCACGACGGGCACGCCGCCAGGTGGTCGCGGAACTCCCGCTCCACCTCCGGCGGCGCCTGGCCGTCCAGGCTTTCCGACATCCACGCCAGGATTCGCTCACACTCCGGGTTCATCCGACTCGCCTCCGGCCAGGAAGGGGCCCAGTTTCTCCCTTATCTTGAGCCGCGCCCGGTGGATGTCCGTCTTCACCGAGGGCACCTTGCGCTGGACCATCCCGGCCACTTCCTTGTAACTGTATCCCTCCAGAACAGCCAGGACGAACACCTCGCGGTATTTCGGTTCCAGGGAGGCGATGGCCTCCATGGCCGCGGCCTGAAGTTCCGACTGCTCGCACCACGCCTCGGGGGTGACTCCCCGGTCAGGCACTTTGACGGCCGGCTCGCCGTCCTCGCCCACCGCATCGAGGGAAACCAGGCCCGCCCGGTCCTTCCGGTGGGCCTGGTAAACGAAATTGCGGGCGATCATGAAGAGCCACGGTTCGAAGCGGTCGGGGTCGTTGAGCCCCCCGAGGCCCTTCCAGACCGCTACGAAGGTCTCCTGGACGATTTCCTCGGCCGCCTCCCGGCTCCCCGTCATGCGGAAGCCAAAATTCAGGACCCTTTTCGCGTACCGCTCGAAGAGCGCCCGGAACGCGGCCATGTCGCCGGATCTCGTCCGTTCGATCAGGCCCAGAAGCTCCGGCGTGGCGGTCACGGTGAAGGCACCCTCGTGATAGAATGATGGAAGGTTCCGGTCCAAAGTTTCAGGGGTGAATTAGACAATGAAGCCCGGGCGGAGTCAAATGAAAAAACCTGAAACCTTCCCGGGGCCCCGGGGTTGAACGTTCGCGGAGGGTCCGATGGACGCAGACGCTCAACTGATGGTCCGGGTCAGGGATGGGGACGACGGGGCGTTCAACGCGCTGATGACCCGTTACCGCAAGCCCGTGATCAACTTCGTCTACCGCCTGGTTCAAAACGGGTCGGCGGCCGAGGAGATCGCCCAGGACGTCTTCGTGAACATTTACCTGGCCCGGCATCGGTATGAGCCGACGGCCCGTTTCAGCACCTGGCTCTTCACGGTGGCGACGAACATGTCCCTGAAGCACCTGAAGCGGAAGAAACGGTGGATCAGCGAATCGGAGGCCGACCCCGAGGCGGGGCGGACCTACGCCGCCCACCCGGAAGGGAACCCCTCGGCGCTGGACCGGGTGGTGGACCGGGAACTGGCGGACCTGGTCCGCGAGGCGGTCCGCAACCTCCCCGAGAAGGAAAGAACGGCCATCGTGCTGTGCAAGTACCACGACTTTTCGTACCAGGAGATCGCCCAGATCATGAAGTGCTCGCTGGGGGCCATCAAGACCCACATCCACCGCGGGAAGCTCCGGTTGAGGGACATGCTGCGGAAAATGGGCCTGGCGGTGGAAGGCCCCGCGGCGGAACGGGAGGTGTGAGATGAACTGCGAACAGTACCGGGAATCCTGTCTGCTCAGGGAGAACGCGCGGGGTCCCGCGGAGGAGGCCGACATGAGGAAGCATCTCGAAGAATGCCCGGAGTGCCGGGATTTCAACGCCGATATCGACCGGATGTGGGCCGCCCTGGACCACCTGCCGGGGATCGAACCGAAGGACAACTTCAACCGGGCCGTGTGGACCCGGATCGAGGCGCAGAAGGCCTCCCGGGAGCGTTCGTGGTTCGGTTTCCCCCGGCTCAACCCGCTCCGTGCCGGGATGGCCGTCTCCGCGATCCTGGTCTGCCTGGTGGGCGCCTGGCTGGTGCTGCGCCCCCACGGGCACGCCCTGGTCGTCCCGTCCCCGGAACCGGTCCCCGCACCCGTGACCGGCGTCGTCTCCGGGCCGACGGCGCCGGTGGCGGCCGCCCCGTCGGCGGCCCAACCCATCCGGACCGACCAGGAGGGGGAGACCATGCTGCGGGAGGTCAACGACCTCCTGAGCCTGGACCCCTCGACCATGGAGGAGGCCTCCTTCCTGGACGACTTCGGTGCGTGGGAGCCCGAGAGGCAGGGCGGGGGCGGTTGCAACCCCGTCAAGGCCCCCGACAAAGGGCCCGCCAACCAGAAGTCGCTGGACGCCGGCCCGGCGCCCGTCTCCCGTCTCGTGGCCTGACGCCGGGCCGCCGGGAACGGAAAACCGCATTCGGAGGAAACACCCATGAAACCCCATCGAAACCGTCACCCCCTGCCCCTGCTGCTCCTGCTCGTGTTCCCCCTCGGGCTGGCGTTCGGACAGGCGCCGGGACCCGGCCCCGGGGCCGACCCCGACGCGGCGAAACTCCCCTTTTCCGAACTCCCCGGGAAGTGGTGGAAACACCCCCGGGTGGTGGACGACCTGAAACTGACGCCGGACCAGGTGGACCGGATCGAGTCCATCTTTTTCGACCACAGCAAGAAACTGGTGGACCTCAAGGGGCGGCTGACCAAGGCCACCATGGACCTCGGCCGCGTGTCCGACAACGACAACGCCCCCCGCGAGGCGGTGCTGGGCGCCCTGGACCTGGTGCTGGCCGCCCGGAGCGAACTGGCCCGGGCCACCGTGATCATGCAGCTGGACATCCGGGGGCAGCTCACCCCCGAGCAGCGCAAGGAGTTGAAGCACCTCCGGCAGCTGCTCCGGCAGGACCGCAAGGACCGCCCGCTGGACCGGCCCCCGGATCGCCGCATCCCGCGAAACCCGAGAAAGGCCCCGCCCCCCCCCATCGAGTGAGGCGGCCGGCCCGACCGCGCCGGCGCGGTTCCGTCACCCCCCGCGCCGGGGCGGCAGATCTGCCGCCGATGCAGCGAACCTGCGGTGAATTCCTGCTTTTTCGGACCGATCGGTCGGATTCGACGGATCGGTCCGATTCTCTTCACTCACGCTCAATGCCTGCTCTGGCACGATCCGCCCCCTTCACCCTTCTTCCCGCCGCGCGATTTTGCTTTCATCCGGGTCGGCAAGAGGAGTAAAATCCCCTTTTCGAAATTCACACTGTGGAGGTAGACGTGGCATACGATCTGGAGAACCTGGAACCCCGGGGCCTTTGGAAGCAGTTCAAGGCGCTGTCGGCCATCCCGAGAGGCTCGAAGAACGAGGAGGCCGCCGCCCTCTACGTGCTCGCCGAAGCCAGGCGCCTCGGCCTCGAAGCGAAACGGGACGCCATCGGGAACGTGGTGGTCTACAAGAAGGCCACGCCCGGGATGGAGGACGCGGTGCCGTGCGTGCTGCAGGGGCACCTGGACATGGTCTGCGAGAAGAACGAGGGGACCGTGCACGACTTCACCCGGGACGGCATCCAGTTGGTCGTGGACGGCGACTTCCTCCGGGCCAGGGGGACCACCCTCGGCGCGGACAACGGCATCGGCGTGGCCGCCGGCCTGGCCGTCATGGAAGCGACGGACATCCCCCACGGTCCGCTGGAGTTCCTGTTCACCATCGACGAGGAGACCGGCCTGACCGGCGCCTTCAACCTGGACGGGAGCCTGGTGAAGGGGCGGCGCCTCCTGAACATGGACAGCGAGGAGGAAGGCGCCCTCTACGTGGGCTGCGCCGGCGGCCTGGACTCCAACGTCACCTTCACCTTCACGCCGGTGAAGCCGGCGGCGTGGAAGGCCCCCTTCCGCCTGAAGGTGTCGGGCCTCAAGGGAGGCCACTCCGGTCTGAACATCCCGGACGGCCTGGGGAACGCCATCAAGTGCCTGGCCCGCGCCCTGGCCGACTTCCGCAAACCCTTCGGCATGAAGGTCGCCACTCTCGAGGGCGGCAGCAAGCGCAATGCCATCCCCCGCGAGGCCTTCGCCGTTTTCTACATGGACGCCTTCCGCCGCGAGGAATTCGAGGCAGCGTTGGCCCGGCTGCAGGCCGACCTCCGCTCCGAGATCGGGAAGGCGGACCCCGGGTTGACGCTGACGCTCGAGGCCCTCGACCAGGGGCCCGAGTATGCCATCCCCGGCGCCGACGTCGAGCGGGTGGTCAACTACCTGGTGGCGGCCCGCCACGGCGTGGTCTCCTTCTCCCCCGACATCGCCGGCCTGGTCCAGACCTCATCGAACCTGGCCATCATCGCCACCGGCAACGGCGTGGTCTCCGTCAGCCAGAACCACCGCAGCTCCATCGAGAGCGCCAAGTACGACGTGGCCGCCGGGGTCAGCGCCCTCTGCGCCCTGGCCGGGGTCGAGGTGGAGCACGGCAACGGCTACCCGGGCTGGAAGCCGGACATGGACGCCGCCCTGCTCAAGGTCGCCGAGAAGGTCCACCAGGAGGTCTTCGGCTTCGCGCCGCAGGTCAAGGCGATCCACGCGGGGCTGGAGTGCGGCATCATCGGCGAGCGCTGCCCCGGCATGGAGATGATCTCCTTCGGCCCCAACCTCCACGGGGCCCACTCCCCCGACGAACGGGTCAGCATCCCGTCCACCGGGAGGTTCTGGGACTACCTGCTGGCCATGCTGCGCGCCATGAAGGCCTAGGGGGCCGCGGATGGACCTCCGAACCCGGGTCGGCCCGCTGGTCCTCGCCAACCCGGTGATGACGGCCAGCGGGACCTTCGGCTACGGCCTGGAGTTCGAGCCCTACCTCGACCTTTCCCGGCTGGGCGCCGTGGTGGTGAAGGGCTTGAGCCTCGAGCCCCGCCCGGGGAACCCGTCGCCGCGCATCTGGGAAACGGCGGCGGGGATGCTCAACGCCATCGGTTTGCAGAACGTGGGGGTGGAGACTTTCCTGCGGGACAAGCTCCCGCCCCTGCGGCGCTTCAACGTCCCCGTCATCGCCAACGCCCTGGGCAACTCCGTGGAGGAGTACGCCGAGGTCTGCGGCCTGCTGGCGTCCGCCGACGGCATCGCCGCCGTGGAGCTGAACATCTCCTGCCCCAACGTCAAGGCCGGCGGCATCCACTTCGCCGGTGACCCGGCCCAGACCGCGAAGGTCACGGCTGCCGCCCGGAAGGCCATGGGAAGCAAGCCCCTGATCGTGAAGCTCTCGCCCAACGTCACGGACATCGCCCCCTTCGCCCGGGCCTGCAAGGACGAGGGGGCTGACGCCGTGTCCCTGGTCAACACCTTCGTGGGGATGGCCATTGACGTGGAGACTCTCCGCCCGCGCCTGGCCAACGTCATCGGCGGGCTCAGCGGGCCGGCCATCAAGCCCCTGGCCCAGCGCATGGTGTGGGAAGTCTGCCGCAAGGTGGACATCCCCGTGATCGCCATCGGCGGGATCATGACGGGGGTGGACGCCGCCGAGTACCTGGCGCTGGGCGCCCGGGCGGTCCAGGTGGGGACGGCCAGCTACGTCCGTCCGGACGCCGCGGTGCAGGTCCTCGACGAACTCGCGGCCTGGGGCGACGCCCACGGCTACGTGTCGACAGACGCCCTGTCGGGGGCCTTCCTCCGCGCCTCAGAGCCGCGCACGTAATCAGTCAGAGCCGCGCGCGTAAGCAGTCAGAGCCGCGCGCGTCAGCAAGCGGTCAGCAAAAGTCAGAGCCGCGCGCATCAGCAAGCGGTCAGCACAAGTCAGAACCGCGCGCGTCAGCAAGCGGTCAGCACAAGTCAGAACCGCGCGCGTCAGCAAGCGGTCAAAAAATTTCATCATTCGACAGCACCGCAAAAAAGTCAGCTCAGCCACAAAGAACGCATGGGACGCAAAGAATGACAGGCCTTCTAAATACATTGAAATCTGTAGATTCTGACTTTCTTTCGTGATAGAAGCGGACTTTTTCGGATTCCTCGATTTTGAAGAGGGGGACTAGCATGTTCGGAATCACGATGCCATCGACCTTCACCCCCCCGGTTCACCCGCCGGGCCCCTGGAAGCCGGGCGCCCCCGTCCCGCCCGCTCCCCGGTCCCCCCAGCCGGGCGCCGCTGCCGCCGTCCCGGGTGCGCACCGTCCGGAAAAGCCCGTCACCCCCGGGGAAACCGTCCAACGGATGACGAACCCGACGACGTGCCTCCCGGGCAGCCCGGCGTCCGCCGCCCTCCGTCGAACCGGCCCGGCCCTGCTCCTGCTCATGCTCCTGCTTGTTTTTTCGGGGGACGGGGTTCCCGCCCAGGCCCCTGAACCGGGGAAGGCCTCCGTCGTCCGACCCGAGGCCATCCCGATGGAAAAAGGGGTCTGCTGGGTCTATTCGGGCCAGGTGGAGTGGCTGGGACGGGACCAGAAGGAACACCGCAAAGTGTTGAAGTGGCGCTCTGAAATCACCGACGTCGTCCAGAGCGGAGGGATGATCGCCGCCACCCTCCTGGGGCACCCCCTGGACCTCGCCTTCTACGAGGAAGGCCGCGAACCCGGGCGCTACGTGTTGGTCAAGGATACGTCGGGAAAGTACTACCTCCTCTCCAACACCGCTGCCGAGGCCTTCGTGAACGCCATGATCCAGGGGGAAAGCCCCCGGGCGCCCTCCGTGGAGGACATGATCCTCGACGGGGCCCACCCCATGAGCGCCGCGCTCGCCTCCCCGACGGACGACGGCTACAACCGCTGGGTGACCGACGGGGCCAGAAATTTTATCCTGAAAGGGATCAAGGGATTGCAGGGAGGAACGGCCTCGTCCTGGCGAATGTCCCACCGGACGAACTCCTCGCACATGATGGCGTCGTACGTGCCCGGGGTCGGCCTCGTGGCCTTCCTCTTTGGCCACCACGGGACGCTCTCCCGGGTTGACGTCCGCCTGTCGGAATTCACCCGGAGCGGCCCGGGACCGGTAATACCCGCACCCGGAAAATGATCGTTCCACCCCCCGTCCCTCACCGCTTCCGCGAACCGCTGGCGCCGTACACCACCTGGAAGATCGGCGGGCCGGCGGACGTCCTGCTCGAGCCCCCCGACGTGAACGCTTTCCGCGAAACCCTGCGCTGGGCCCTCAATGAGGGGTTGCCCGTGACGGTCCTCGGCGGCGGCTCCAACATCCTGGTCTCCGACGCCGGGGTGGAGGGCGCCGTGATCCTGACCACGAGACTGGAGCGCCTCGTTCCGCTGGATTCGGATCAAACCGGCCGCCCGGGGATGGAGGTCGAGGCCGGGGCCACCATGGAGGCCGTCTGCCGGGAAGCCGTGCGCCTCGGCCTGGCCGGGCTGGAGGTTTTCCACGGCCTCCCCGGGACCGTCGGCGGCGCCGTCTTCATGAACGCGCGCTGCTGGGAGCGGTCCATCTCGGAACGGATCGAATCCGTTCGCTCTCTCGACGACCGGGGCGAGTGGATCCTCCGCCCGGCGTCCGGGTGCGATTTCGCCTACAAGCAGTCGATTTTCCAGCGCACGGGCGAGGCGGTGGCGAGCGTCCGGTTGAGACTGGACCCCGCCCCCGACCGGGAGGCGCTGGAGCGGGAGACGGAGGGCTACCGGAAGCGGCGCGAGGACGCGGGGCAGTACGCCTTCCCCAACGCCGGGTGCGTCTTCAAGAACGACCGAAATGCCGGGCGCCCGTCGGGCCGGATCATCGACGGGTGCGGGCTTCGCGGATACCGGACGGGACCCGTGGAGGTCTACGCCCGCCACGCCAACTTCATCGTCAACCGGGGGGGGGCCACCGCCCGCGAGGTCCTGGACGCCATCCGGCTCGTGGAAGAGACCGTCCTCGCACGAACCGGGGTCCGTCTCGAACGGGAAATCCGCCTTATCGGCCGCTGGCGCCCGGAGGACCACGTTCCCCCTCCGCCCTGAGCCGGATACCCCGGAACAAGGAACCACGGCGCGGTGAAGGCGGCCCTTCATGCCCTGTTGAAAGGATCCCGTTCTTCCAGGGGCAGAGCCCGTCAACTGTGGCCTGAGAGCGCAACCGAAATCGACAACCGGCTGGAAAAAACGCAACCGCGTAACCACCTTCAGCCTAACAGTCTTCAGCCTAACCCCCTGAGCCGTGCCCGAAGAAGATCCCGGGAATGCAGACCCTGAAGATCGTCGAGGACCCAGTCCGCTTCGGCCAAATCGTCGGCGCCGGTGGTGGTGGTGAGGGCGAGGACCGGCAGTCCGGCCCGTTTCGCGGCAGTGACCCCGGTGGGGGTGTCCTCGATGGCCAGGCAGGCAGCGGGCAGGATCCCTTCCCCGGGGAACGCTTCCGCCAGAAGGTCCACGGCCCGACAGTGGGTGGCGGGGTCGGGCTTGGACGCGCCCACGTGGTCCGCGGCCACCAGGGCCTGGAAGCAGCCGGTAACGCCGAGGCGGCCGAGAACCAAGCGGATCTCGTACTCCACCGAGCCGCTGGCCACGGCCAGCGGGACACTTTCGGCGTGTAGGGCGCGGATCATGGCCACGCTGCCGGGGACCTCCTCCACGCCGGCATCCAGGAGCCGTCGGAATCGGAGGGCCTTGTCACGGCAAAGGCGCTCGACCCGCGCCTCGTCCGGCGGGCGGCCGGCGGCGAGGAGGGCGGCGCGGTAGGCGTCCCGGTCGTCGAGGCCGACGTAGCGGGCCAAGTACTCAGGGTAGCCCAGGGTGAGCCCCAGCGCCCGGAACCCCTCCAGGAAGGCCTGGTAGTGGAGGGGTTCGGTGTCCACGATCACGCCGTCGAAGTCGAAAACGACGGCCCGGAAGAAAGCTTCGGGTCGTGGGCTGCGGGAGGCGGGCCCGACCGGCGGGCTCATGCGCCCGCCTTCCCGACCTTCTGGCCGGGCGGGTTGAGCGAGTCGGGCAGGCCGGGCGGGGCAGTCGGATCGGACGGATCGGTCGGATCCGACCGATCGGGCCGATTAGGTTTCCCGTCTCCCTCCACCCGCTCTACCGCGCTTCCCGCATGCCCTATGCCTGCCCCGAACCCCGTTTCTTCAGCTCTTCCAGTGTATTTCTCACTCCGCTCCCGGTTCCGCGGCGCGAACAGCAAGGCCAGAAGGGCAGGCAGGACGAAGCGCAGGGGGCGGGTGAAGACGGTGACGTCCAGCAGGTTGTGCCCCGCCGTCACGAGGAGGGCGAAGCCGGCGACGGCCCCCGCGGACAGGCCCCACCCTGCGGCGGAGGCTCGGGGCCCCCGGACCGGGCCCCCGCCGCGCTCCCCCAACTGCCGGCGGGTGGCCGCGACGACGGCCATGATCAGGGCCAGCCAGAGGAGGAGGCCGGGGAGGCCCAGCTCGACGCCGAGTTGCAGCGGGAGGCTGTGGGCATGGGTGGTGAGGAGCGCCTCGTCGTAGGCGACCAGGTAGTCGGGCACCGAAACGATCCAGTTGCCCGGTCCCACGCCGGTCAGGGGGTGGTCGCGCATCATGCGCAGGCTCGCCCCCAGGGCCCAGAAACGCGTCGCCCCCGTCAGGTCCGGGCAGGTCAAGACGTTGAGCAGCCTCCGGGCCTTGCCGGCGTAGGCCACGCGGTCGAGGTCCAGCACCTCGGGCGGGGCGCCCTCCTTCCACTGGCGGGCGGCGAGAACGATGTCCCGGGCGTCGAGCCGGCCGCTGCCGTCGAAGTCGTAATAGCGGAGAATCCCGCCGTACTGCTTCTCGTAGTTCCCCGTCAGGGCGTGCTGAACCCAGAGGACGCCGCACAGGCCCGCGTAGTGGCGCTGGTAGACCGTCTCGAACCGGACGGCCATCCAGGCGGTGTGCACGGCGCCGGCCAGGAGGGGGAGCAGGAGCACGACGGCGACGAGGGGCCACCGACGGCGGAACAGGATCAGTGAGCCGAAGAGGAGAGCGCCCGCGGCCAGGCCCGCCAGGGCGCCGCGGGATCCCGAGAGCCAGAGCGCGGTGAGCAGGGGGACCGTGGCCGCGGCCGGCCACCCGGGGTGAACGCGGGGCCCGCCGTCCCGGGACGCCAGGAGCCCGAGGCAGACGGCCAGGGCGGCCGCCACGAGGGCGGCGTACTGGTTGGGGTTTCCCAGGGTCCCGCCGACCCGTTCCCCCGTCACGGCGTACTGGACGATCCCGACCAGGGCCTCCAGGGTCCCGAAGCCGGCCACCAGTGGGAGGAGCCCGGTCTCGACGGCGGTGAACGGCCGGCGGGGCGCTGGCCGGGGGGGGTCTCCCCCGGGGCGGCCGTGCGAAGCCGACAGCAACCAGGAGAGGGACCAAAAGAGCAGGACCTGGAGCACCCGGGTCGCCTGCGTCGCCGGGTCGTGCGTCCGGAAACCGTGAAGGCCGAAGTCTGCCGCGAGCCAGACCAGGTAGATCGCCGGGGCGAGAAAGGCCGGCGAGGCGGCGAACCGGCGAAGGGCCGGCCGGCGGTCGCGGGGGCCCCCGCCCAGGGACCCCAGCACGATCCCGCCGGTCAGGAGGAGGGTGCTGAGGGTGCCGACCGGGGTCAGGCCCTTGACGAGCATCTCCCGCAGGAGCAGCAGGGCCAGGCAGGTCCAGGCGAAGAGCCGCCACCGCTCCCGGTTCCCGGTCGAGGGTCGCTCTTCGTTGCGCTCACGGCTCCGTTCGGGCCCGGACATGTTGCAGCGCCTCCTTCCGATCCCGTTCGTGACGAGGGGGGATATTAGCACGGATCGGACCGTTCGGGGCACAAACCTGTTCCCGAACGGGGCCCGTTCTGCTATAACGTCCGGCGGAGGTGCGGATGGCGTTCTACCTGGCTTGGACCGGGGATTACCTGGTGGCGCGGTCGACCCTTCTCGACGGGCTCCCCTTCGGGCACGGGTTCAGCACGCGGGTCACCCGCTCCGGCGCCGAGGTGGACCTTCGGGTGCGCAAGGAAGACACGTCGCCCGGTCTCGCCGCGCGCTCCCGGTATTTCGGGGCCGTGCTCCCGCCGGGGACGCACCTGGCGCTCCCGCACCAGGTCCACTCCGACCGGGTGCTGGTGGTGCGGCGGGGCGGGGACGGGGTCGCCTACCACCTGCGGGGGGAGCCGGTCGGCGCCCTCGGGTACCGGGTGGACGCCGACGGGGTGTGCGCGGCGGACCCGGGCCTGGCCGTGGGAGTCCAGACGGCGGACTGCGTCCCGGTCCTGATCGCCGACCCGGTGCGAGGCGTGTGCGCGGCCGTCCACTCGGGGTGGCGCGGCACGATGGCGGGGATCGCCGCCGTCGCCGTCCGGACCCTGGCCGAGGCGTTCGGGAGCGACCCGGCGGACCTGCGGGCGGCGGTGGGCCCGTCCATCCAGGGGTGTTGCTACGAGGTCGACGGGGAACTCGGCAGGCGGTTCGGCGAAGCGTTTGCCGGGTCCGTCAGGGGCGGGAAGGGAGAGGGAAGCCCCTGTCGCCTGGATCTGGGCCACTGCATCGCGGCGGCCCTTGAGGGGGCTGGGGTCGCGGCGTGCCGCATCGACCGGTGCCGACTCTGCACCCGTTGCGACGCCCGGTACTTTCACTCCTACCGGCGGACCGGCCCCTCGGCGGGCCGGATGATTTCATTCCTCTTTCCGGTAGTTGAAGACCAGGCGGCGGGGCCCGGTCTCGAATAGCACTTCCATCTTGCCGATGCCGAGGACCTGCTGGACCAGTCCCTTGCCGAACGTGGGGTGGAGGACGAAGTCGTTGGCCTGGTAGACCCCCGAGATGAAATAGGGTTTGAAGCCGTCCTCGGCGACGTTGGCCACGGCGTTGAGCCACTCCGTGGAGACGGCGGGCGTCTGCCCCTTCTCATCGGACGCCCTGGAGGCCTTCTCCCGGGCCGGGGCCTTCTTCTTGGCCGGTTCGGCCTGGGGCGGGTAGTACTTGTGCTCGCTGCCGCACTTCTGGCACTTGACCTTGGCCACGACCTCGTCCTTCAGCGCGACGATGGTGTGAAGCTTGACATCCTTGCACTTCGGGCACTTGCTCTTGATCTCTCCGGCGGTTTTCGGTTTCTTGCTCAGGACCATCTGGTTGCCCCCTTGCGAAAATCAAGCGTAACTATATCATGACCATGCGGAATCGAAAAGGGTAAAAGAGGGGTCGAGCATTCCCGATTTCTCGAAAGAGACCCGTCGTCACCGGTTTCTTCCGGGCCCTGCTCCGGGCGATGGCCAGCCCCCGGCCTCGGGGACCCTGAACGGGGGGGCCTGCACCGCCCCTGGTCCCCTTCACCCGCCGCTGACGGGGGGCAGGAAGGCCGCTTCGTCGCCGTCCGCGAGGGGAGTGTCGAAGGGGGCGTGCCGCAGGTTGACCGCCGGGATCACGCGGCCGCGGTGCAGGGCGAGCGCGGGACAGCGCCGGCAGAGGTCCTCCCAGAGGTCCGCCAGGGTGGCGGGCGCCTCCAGCGGCACCGTTTCCTCGGATCGCCCCGTGGCGTCCCGGAGGGAGGAGAAGTAGCGGACCCGAACCCGTATTTGCGCCATGGTTACGCCTCCTGAGCGGTCGCGGCGATCTCACCGACCCGCCGAATCCCCGGGAGCGCCCGGGTCTTCGGGGACGTTCGCCCCCTTCAGGCCCCTGCGACCGCCCGGCGCCCTTTTCCTCCCGGGCGTCGGCGGGGCCGCGTCGGCACCCGGGGCGGGAACCTCCAGGACCTTCACCTGCCCGAGGGGCGTCCCCGGGGCGAGGGAGGGCGGCTCGAGGCCAAGGACGCGATAACCGTCGCAGCAGGCCGCCCGGAGCAGGTCCTCGGGGGGGACCGATCCCCACAGCCGCCGCAGCTCGCCCATGACGTCCAGGTCCCCGGCCGTGACGGTGGAATCGGTGCCCAGCGCCACCGGGACGCCGGCCTCGCGGAAACGCTCCCAGGGAAACGGGCCGGTCCCCAGCGCGGCGTTGCTGCGGGGGCAGGCGATGACCGAAGCGCCCGCCTGGGCGATCAGCCGGGCGTCGGAGGCCTCCGCGTGCACGGCGTGGACGACGGCGGTTCCCGGCCCCAGGACACCCAGTTCCGCCAGCCAGGCGACGGGGGTCATCCCGGGCCGCTTCCAGGGCTTGCCGGTGATCTCGCGCATCAGGTTCCGGAGGGGCCCCTTCCCTTCACGGAAGTAGATCACCTCCTCCGGCGTCTCGGCGGCGTGGATCTGGAGGGGAATGTCCTCCGCCCGGGCATACTCGCCGATCCGGCGGAGCAGCGGCGCGCTGACCGTGTGGGCGGCATGGGGCGAGAGACCGACCCGCAGGCGACCCTCGCGGCGGCGCCAGGCGTCCACCTGCGCGCGGAGGTCGCGAAACCGGGCCTCGGCCTGCCCGGGGTCCGGGGCGATCACCTCCCAGTACACCGTCCCCGGCAGGCCGGCCTCGGCCAGGAGCACCTCCATGGCGGCGGGAGAGGCCACCACGTCCCCGACGGCGCCGGTGCGGTGCCAGCGGAGGCGCGCGAGCCCCGCGCGGGCCCCGTCGGCGCCCCGGCGGTCCCGGCAGGCCAGCATGTGCCGCACGAACCCCTCGTAGGAACCGTGAAAGGCCGGGCAGAGCGTCAGGTCGAGGTGGGTGTGCGTGTTGGCGGGGAGCGGCAGGACGGCGGCCCCCCGGTGAAGGGCCGGCGCCTCGGGCCAGGCCTGGCGCAGCGCCGCGCTTTCCCCGACGGCCAGGACACGGCCGTCCTCCACGACGACGGCCCCGCCGGGAATCGTCTCCCCGGGGCCCGGGCAGACCCAGTCCGCGGTCCACAGGGCACGGGACGCCGAATGGTTGATCATGGTCTCCTCCTTTTCGCGGCCCGAACCAGGGGAGGGACCGCGAGCAACACCCCCAGAATAGCACAGATCGGTGCGAGGGGGAGGCGCGCGCGCAGGGGAACGCGTCCGGGGATGCCGTAGATGCGGTAATTGGCCCAGTGCGAAGGGTCACGCCAGGCCGGTTCGGCGCTCGCGTCGCGGCGGGCGCGATGAAGGGCCCGGACCGCGTCGCCGCCGCTTTCCTCGAGCCGCACGAAGAAGCGGTGCATGAAGAAGGCGCAGAAGCGGTCCTCCACCTCGCGCTCCGTGGTGAGAACGCCCCCGCAGCCGGAGGCCAGGAAAACACGGGCCAGGGAGACGTTCCCCTCGCCCGGGAACACCCGCCCCCGTCCCGACCGGCAGCCCGAGAGAACGACGAGGCGGGCCTTCACCTCCAGGGCTTCCAGGTCCCGCACCGTCAGTACGGCGGGCCCGGCGTCCGTCCCGCCCAGTATCACCCGGCTCGCCCAGGGATTTTCCTCGTCGGCCTCGATGTGGGCCGCCACGTGGAACACCCCCGTCTCGCGGCGGCCCAGAAGCCGGCTGGCACCGGCGGTCCCCGCCCAGGGGCCGCGGACGACCCGGGACGCCGTCCAGGGCCCGGAGAGGGCCGTGTTCCGGACCTCCGGTTCCGCGAAGGGAAGGTCGGGCCACGCCTCCCCGGCCGGGCCGCTCCCGAAAAGGCCGCAGTAATCGCAGGCCGCCGGGTCCCCTTCCCGGCTGCCGGCCCGGAGAGCCGACCGCCACGAGGGGAGGTAGCAGAGGGGACGGAACAGGCCAAGGTACTCCCTCCGGCCACCGGCGGTAACCTGGACGGATTCCAGGGGGAAGGCGTGAAGTTCCCCGTCCGGAAGAACGATGAGTTCCTCGGCGGAAACCAGCAAGCGCAGGAGGGACGGGCTGGCGAGGAACTCCCGGAGCCGACCGGCCCAGGGGGCGGCCGGATCACCGGCCCGGGCCCGCCCGTCCCCGGTCCCTGGCCTCCCGGGGGACGCGGCCGCCGCCGAACGCCCCGGCTCGCCCAGGCCCGCCTCGAGCGACCCGAACAGGGCCCCGGCGCCCCACCCCCCGAGCACCAGGTAGTAGAGCCTGCGGGTGCCCTGGAAAAAGACGAGGGCCACCGCGCGACGGTGGGAGAGAAGGGTGCGGACCTCGGCCAGGAGGACGCGGTCGCCGGGGCCCGGGGCGGAACGCCTCGCCTCCAGGCGCTTCCGGAGGACCCGTCCGCGGTACCACTCCATGGCGTCCAGGGCGTACTGAAGCCGGGTCTCCTCGGGGAGTTCCCCGGGCCGCACCGAGGCCAGCGCGTCCAGGAGAGCCTCCACGAGTTCCCTCCCGGTCCCGCCGAACCGGATCTGGGTCTCCTCCCCTCCGCACCGGTCCTGGAGGGCGTCGAAGGCGGAAGCGGACCGGGAGAGCGCCGCCAGGGCCTCGGTGACGCGGCCCGTCCCCGCCAGGAGCTTGCCTCGCAGGAGGGGGACCTCCCAGCGCAGCGAACCCTCGGGGCCCCCGGGCAGGGCGGACTCCAGGCGACCGAGCGCGGCGGCGGCCTCCGTGTAGCGGGAGGCCTCGAGAAGGCAGCAGCAGTCGAGAAAGTGGTACAGGGGGAGGTGCCGCGCGTTCCCGGGGGATTTCATCTCGCGGGCGATCTCCGCGAGGGCGGCCTCCGCCTCGGGGAGATCGCCCCGGCCGAGCAGTGCCGCGACCCGGTTCAACGCGACGAGGAGGGCATTCTCCGGGAGGCCCAGGGACCGGAATGCCGCCCCGGCGCGCGCGTAGCAGGCCAGGGCCTGGCCCCACCGCTCGCCCCGGGCGTAGACGTTGCCCAAATTCAGGGTCCCCAGGGCCCGGATCTCCTCCGGTACGTGCTCGGGGTCGATCTCGATCGCCCGCCGGTAATCCTCCAGCGCGGACTCGGGCATCCCGAGACGCTCGTGGAGGGCCCCCCGGTTGAGCAGGTTGACGGCCCGCGCCCGGGGCACCAGGGCGGTCCGGGTGTCCCGGATGACCTCGTCGTGGCAGGCCAGCGCCAGGGCGTAATCCCCGGTCTCGTCGTAGAGGTAGGCCAGGTTGGCCAGGGAGGCGTTCCGGAGCCGGGCGTAACCGCGGTCCCCCGGGCCCCGGGCGATGCCGCGGAAAACGAGGACGGCTTCCCGGAGGTCGCCCCGGCGGGCCAGGAGCATCCCCCGGGCGAAGTCCAGGTGAGCCTTCAGCCAGGGCGACGGGAAGTTCCTCAGGAGACGTTCGGACTGGCGGCAGGCCTCGTGCGCTTCGTCCAGCCGGTCCCCGGCGATCAGGGCCTGCGCGCGGAGGGTCCCCGCCTCGATCTCGAGCCAGCGGTCATCGACACGGGACGCCAGGGCGGCCGCCTGGCGCCACCGCCGCAGGGCGCCGTCCGTGTCTCCCCGGAGGAAGCGGAGGCGGCCGCTCTCGAGCAGGCAGTCCAGGTCCCGCGGGCCGGCGAGGGTCCCGGGCAGCCGCCCGGCGGCGCCCGGCGAGAGGACCTGCCGGATCAGCCCGAGGAAGGGGTTGACCGGGGCGGGGCCGCGGGAAGACCCCAGGGCAACCGCGAGCCTGTCCCGCCAGGCGGGGTCCAGGTAGGCTTCGCAGGAGCAGCGCCAGACGAAGTGGGCGGGGTACGCCGCCAGCAGCCGGGTGACGGACGCCGTGCGGTCCCGGGGGGCCTCGCCGAGGGAGAGCCGCGCCGCTTCGACCTGGTGCGCGAACACCTCGCCGGGCGGGGGCTTCTCTCCCGGGAGGAACAGGTACCACAGCAGGGCGACCCGGCCGGAGGTTTCGGGGAGGGCGGCCCAGGGACGGAGGCGATCGGCTGCCGCCCGGGTCTGACCGGCCCGGACGAGGTGCGGCAGGTCACGGACGTCACGGGTGAAGGCGGGATAGGTCCCCGAGGCCCCGCCGGGGGCGCGGGCCCCGGCCGCCGGGCACGGCCCCGCGACGGCCGTCAGCACCGCCAGGCAGCCGAACAGCCGGGCCGCTTTCCGGGCTCGGGGGCAGGGGTACCCGTCCAAGGGACCCTCCCGTTCACGGGCGGGGCGTGACCACCCGGATGGAGTTGGTGGCTCCCACGGCCTGGAACTGGCCCGTGACCACCACGAACCGGAACCCTGGCTCGGCGTGGAAACGTTCGGAGATCCGGCGCTCCGTGAAAGCCATCAGTTCGTCGGTGTTCCCGAAGCGGTCGATGGGCCAGGGGAAGACCCCGTAGAGCAGCGCCATGCGCCGGCACGCGACGGGGTCCGGCGACATGGCCACGACGGGCGGGCGGGGGCGGAACCGCGACACCACGGCCGCCGTGCGCCCCGAGAGGGTGTGGACGAGGATCCCCTTCGCCTCCAGGTCGTGGGCCGCCGTCACCGCGGCGTGGGCCACCGAGTAGAGGACTTCGCCGCGTGCCGCGCTCTCCGGCGCCTCCCGGCAGGCGCAGCAGAGGCCGTCCTGGTACTCCTCGGTCCGGGCGGCGATCCCCGCCAGGGTGCCGATGGCCTCCAGGGGGTACTTCCCCATGGCCGACTCCTCGGAGAGCATCACGGCGTCGGTGCCGTCCAGGACGGCGTTGGCGACGTCGGTGGCTTCCGCCCGGGTGGGCATGGGTTCCTCCGTCATGCTCTCCAGCATCTGGGTGGCGGTGATGACGGGGACCCCCCGGGCCGCGCACCGCTGAATGATCCGTTTCTGCAGCACGCCGATGCGCTCGATGTCCACCTCGACCCCGAGGTCGCCCCGGGCCACCATGACGCCGTCGGTGGCGTCGAGGATCTCGTCGAGACGCTCCACCGCCTGGGGTTTCTCGATCTTGGCCACCAGGAAGGGCCCGCCGTCCCCGCGGGCGACGAGGGCGCGCAGGTCCCGCATGTCCTGCGCCGAGCGGACGAAGCTCAGGGCGATGAAGTCCGCGCCGAGGTCCCGGGCCGCTTCCGCGTCCCGGCGGTCCTTTTCCGTCAGCGCGGGGAGGCGGGTGGCGATCCCGGGGAAGTTGACCCCCTTGTGTTCCCGGAGCAGCCCGCCCTTGGCGACGTGGCACACCAGGGCCTCCCGGGAGGTTTCCGCCACCGTCAGGATGATCCGGCCGTCGTCCAGGAGGATGCGCATCCCCACCGGAAATTCGTCGGGCTCGAAGGCGTAGGAGACCGAGGCCCGGGAGGCGTCCCCCTCCACGTTTTCCCGCAGGAGTGAAAACGACGCCCCCGCGGTCAGGAGGACGGGCTCGCGGTTCACCAGCCTGCCGATGCGGATCTTGGGGCCCTGGAGGTCGGCGAGGACCCCCACGGTCCGGCCGGTTTCGCGCTCGGCCTCGCGGACCTGGTCCCGGAGGGCCGCGAACCCTTCCGCGGAACCGTGGGAGAAGTTGTACCGGAAGACGTTCACCCCGGCCTCGACGGCCCGCCGCAGCATCCCGGGCGCCGAGAGGGCCGGTCCGTAGGTGGCGACGATCTTCGTCTTCTTGGGAAAGAGTGCCCGAGTGTCCATGAAAAACCTCCTTCAGAAAGGGACGACGGTATTCTATAATAGGATCTCACACCGCGCAACGCGCAAACCCCGGGAGGTCCCGTGAGCAAGGTTTTCTTCATCAACGCCCGCCTGAAAAAGAACCGGAGCCTCGTGGAACGCATGGGACCGCTCCTCGAGGCCGCCGGTCTCGATTTCATCCGCCCCGGCGACCTGACGGCCGTCAAGCTGAGCTTCGGCGAGCGGGGGAACACGGCCTTCCTGCGCCCCGTTTTCGTCCGCAAGGCCGTGGACATGATCAAGGCGAAGGGGGGAAAGCCCTTCCTGACGGACACCAACACGCTCTACCACGGCTCCCGAACCGACTCGGTGGACCACGTGAGCCTGGCGGTGGAGCACGGCTTCGGGCTGGCCCAGACCGGCGCGCCCGTCATCATGGCCGACGGCCTGCGCTCCGAGAGCTGGACGAAGGTGGAGGTCGGGCTGAAGCACTTCAAGCACGTCAAGCTCGGCAGCGTCGTCCGGGAGGCCGACGCCCTGGTCAGCCTCGCCCACTTCAAGGGGCACATGCTCCTGGGGTTCGGGGGGACCCTGAAAAACCTCGGCATGGGGCTCGGTTCCCGATCCCAGAAGCAGCTGATGCACGGCGGGGCCGTCCGGCCCGAATTCGTCAAGGGCGTCAAGTGCATCGCCTGCGGGCGCTGCGTGGAAGTCTGCCTGCAGGGTGCCGCCCGGGTGGAGAAGGGCCGGGCCCGCTTCGACCCCGACCGGTGCGTGGGGTGCGCCGACTGCATCGCCGCCTGCCCGGCCCGGTGCCTTCGGATCCTTTGGACCGAGAAACCCGAGGTGGTCGGGGAAAAGACCGTCGAGACGGCCTGCGGCGTGCTCCGGTTGATGAGGGACAAGGCCCTGTTCGTCAACGTCATCCTCGACGTGAGCCCCGAGTGCGACTGCTTCCCCTTCGCGGACGTCCCGGTGTCCCCCAACATCGGGATCGTCGCGTCCCGGGACCCCGTGGCCGTCGACCAGGCCGCGGCGGACCTGGTCAACGCGCGCGAGTCCATCCCCGGCAGCGCCATCGGGAAAAGAGGGAAGCACGAGGACAAGATCCGGGCCGTCCACCCCGAGGTCGACTGGCGGGTCCACCTGCACTACGCCGAGACCATCGGCCTCGGCACCTGCAGCTACGAGCTGGTGGAACTCGACTGAGCACCCGCACGGGAGGCTTCGCGACATGTACGACGACCCGGAACACCCCTCCTATCACCGCCGGCACCCGTTCCCGCCGGGTTGCGCCGCGGGGGAGGACGCCCCCGACACCTATTGCCGTTTCTGGGACCTCACCCGGAACACCAGCGACCTCATCTACACCCTCGACCTCCAGGGGCGGATCACCTCCGCCAACCAGGCCTGCGAGCGGGTCTCCGGCTACACCCGGGACGAGCTGGTGGGCATGGACATCTCCTCCGTCATCGCGTCCCCGGAACAGGAGCAGCTGTCCCGGGAGCAGATCGCGCGAAAGATCGCCGGGCAGGAGCTGACCTCGGTCTACGAGCTCGAGTGCCGGGACAAGTCCGGGCGGCCGGTGGTCCTGGAGATCAACAGCCACCTGAATTTCCGCAACGGCAAGCCTTACGAGATCTTCGGGATCGCCCGGGACGTGACCTTCCGCCGGGAGATGGAGCGGGCGCTGGCCGAGAGCGAGGACCGTTTCCGCAACCTGGTGGCCGAACTCCCGGTAGTGGTGGTCATCCATGCGGACAACCGGATCGAGTACATCAACGACGCCGTGAAGGAACTGCTCGGGTACACGGTCGAGGAGATGATGAACGGCCCGGTCCTCGTCCACATCCACGAGGAGGACCGCCCCATGGTCGTGGAAATGATCCGGCGGCGGTTCCGCGGCGAGGACGTCCCCGGGTACGTCACCCGCTTCCGTCGGAAGGACGGGACGGTGGTCCACGGGCAGGTCCGGGGCGTCATCACCAGGTACAAGAACCGCCCCATGATTCTCACCGTTCTGAACGACGTCGAGGATCGCCTGCGCTTCGAGGCCGAGATGAACCGGGCCAAGGAGGAACTGGAGGAACGGGTGGAAGAGCGCACGGCCGCCCTGAAGCGGGCCAACCAGAAGCTCCTTGAACTCGACCAGGTGAAGACGGACTTCCTCTCCACCGTCTCCCACGAGCTCCGGACCCCCCTGACCTCCATCGTCGGTTTCGCCAAGATCATGCGGAAGCGGTTTCGCGAGGTTCTCCTCCCGCTCATCCCCGACGAGGACGACCGGATCTGCAGGCTGGTGGGGCAGATGCGGGAGAACTTCGACGTGATCATCTCGGAGGGCGACCGCCTGACCGCCCTCATCAACGACCTTCTGGACCTCTCCAAGATGGAAGCCGGGCGGATCGAGTGGAAGCGGGAGTCCCTCGACGCCGCGGTCCTGGTCCGCAAAGCCGCGGCGTCCATCGAGCCGCTCTGCCGGCAGCGGGGACTGGACCTGTCCACCGAGGTCCCCCCGGACCCGGTCCTCCTCGTGGGGGACCCCGACCGCCTCCACCAGGTCATTCTCAACCTGGTGAGCAACGCCGTGAAGTTCACCGAGACGGGTTGCGTCACGGTAGGGTGCCGGCGGCACCCCGACCACGTCCGCTTCAGCGTCATGGACACCGGGCCCGGGATCCCCGAGGAACACCGCCTGCGAATCTTCGACAAGTTCACCCAGATCGAGCCGCCCAAGGGTCCGCGGGCCAAGGGGACCGGGCTGGGTCTCGCCATCTGCCGGCAGATCGTGGAGGCACACGGGGGCGCCATCTGGGTGGAAAACGCAGCGGCGGGCGGGAGCAATTTCCTCTTCACCCTCCCGCTCTGACCCCCGGCGAGGTCCCGGGACCCGTACCCCCCGGGTCCCCGGGCCCGCCTATTCCGTGATTTCCTTGAACACCGCCCACAAATCCAGCGCGTTCACCTCGTGATCCCCGTTGACGTCGGCGCACCAGGTGCCGCAGGGGAGTTCCGTCAGGTTGGCGGCCAGAAAACCCGCCTCGAGGGACAGGTCCACGGCGTTGATGTACCCGTCCTCGTTGAGGTCGGCGCCGGGGTTGTAGACGCGGACCAGGGCGGTACGGGAGTCGACGGCGCCGCAGAGGTTGGACGCGCGGACCCAGTAATTCGTGTTGACGGTGAGGCTGGGCGTCGTGTAAGAAGCGGCGTTCGTCCCCACCGGGGTCGAGGTGTCGCCCGCGGTGCCCTGGTACCACTGGAAGGAGGGGGACCCCCCGGCGACGGTGACGGTGAGGGTGACGGCGGTCTTCTGGGGGATCCGCCGGTCGTCGGGCCCGGAAACGATCTGGGGGAGTGCCAGGGGGGTGAGGGTGGCGGCCAGGCTGTCGACGGACCCCTCGTCGTCGGTCACCCGGACCCAGTAACTGACCACGGTGGTCACCGGCGAGGTGGTCAGGGAGGGGGAATCGGTCCCCACGGGGATCGAGGTGTCGCCAGGCGCGCCCTGGTACCATGCGTAGTGCAGCGTCCCGGTGCCGTTGGCGGTCACGCTCAGGGAGGTCGTCGTCCCGCTGCAGACGCCGGCGCTTTGGGGGTGTGTCGT
The DNA here is from genome assembly GCA_018001935.1 of Acidobacteriota bacterium. Lineage (NCBI taxonomy): Bacteria > Pseudomonadati > Acidobacteriota > Acidobacteriota bacterium. The sequence continues at coordinate 34,938 of JAGNHB010000008.1, read as the reverse complement.
GATGAGGGGGCCCGGGGGGAGCACGGCCGACACGGCCGCGAAGGCGTCGATTCGCCCGTAACCGAAGGTGTTGTTGGGGATGCTGCTCCCGGGGACGCCGCCGCAGGTCTGCGTGGTGGTCAGGGGGACGGCGGTGGTCCGGATGGCCGCCTCGAGGGCGTCCACGTCGCCGCGGAGCGCCGGCGCGGCGGAGATCAGCAGGGCCACCAGGCCGGCCACGTGGGGGCCCGCCATGCTGGTGCCGCTCATGGTCGTGTAGCCGGTGCCGGGGTAGCAGGAGCGTATGTTGGTCCCGGGGGCGGAGACGTCCGGCTTGAGACGGTTGCTGCCGTCCACGGTGACGGGGCCCCGGCTCGAGGAGCCCGAGATGGCGTCGGTGGAGGTGGTGTTGCCCACGGTGAAGCTCTCGTCGTAGATGGCGATGGGGTCGGTGATGGAGGAGCAGGCGCTTCCGGAGTTCCCGGCGGAGGCCACCACCATGATGCCGGCCGCCCGGAGGCTGGCCACGGCCGACTGGAGGACGTTGGGGTCGGTGCACCCCTCGTCGGGCGGGCAGCCCCACGAGTTGTTGATGACGTCGGGTGCGCGGGAGGGGTCGGGGTTGTTCCCCGCCAGGTCGGTGGGGGCTAAAAACCACTGCATGCACTCGATGTAGGTGGTGGGGGAACCCACCCCGCCGTTCATGTTGCGACACCCGATCCAGCGCGCCTGGGGCGCCATGCCGATCTGGTTGGCCCCGTCCTCGCCCACCATGGTGCCCATGGTGTGGGTCCCGTGGCCGTAATCGTCGCAGGGCTCGGGCGAGTCGGCGCCGCAGGTGCTCCCGCCGGCGTGGACGGCGTCGTGCCAGTTGTAGTTGTGGTTCGCGTTCGCGCCGTCCCAACCGCGGTACTTCGATTTGAGGGCGGGGTGGTCCCAGTCGTAGCCGGTGTCTGCACCGGCGACCACGACGCCGGCGCCGCGCACGCCGAGGTTCCAGGCCTCGGGGGCCCGGACCTTGGTGAGGTTCCACTCCACCGCCGCGGCCATCCCCGGCGACAACGCGGTCGGGCAAGGCAGCGCCAGGCGGACCTGGGGGTCGGCGTACACGCAGCGCACGTCATCCCGACCCGCCAGTTCCTCGACGAGGCCGGCGTCGGCGCTGACGCCCACCATGTTCACGATCCAGAAGGCGCGGTGGGGCACCCCCGCCTTGCCCAGGCGGGACAGCAGCGCCCCCTGGGCGTTCCGGGCGGTAAACGTGAGCTGCTCATAGACCCACCGCCCGCGCTCCGCCTTGTCGGGGATGAACCGGGCCAGGGAGAGGTCCGCCTGGTCGGACAGCATCACCAGGCACGGGACGGCGCCGCCCTTGGCCAGTTCACGCAGGAGGAGCGGGTCCACCTTCCCCGCGGGGGAGGCCGCGGGAACGACGGCCAGGGAAAGGAACAACAAGGCGGCGGTCAGAACGGCGGCCCCGGGGAAGCGGCCCGCCGAGCGACGGGTCCCGCGGGCGGTCTTCAGACCCTGGCGGTCACGAAAATCGGGTTCGAACATGCAATCCCCCTTCATCGACATGCCCCCATCTTATCCCAGGACGGCCGCTTCGGCAATCCCGATTGAATCCCGTCGCGTTCCGTCATACAATCGGCGCTCCGGCCCCCGGCCCGCCCGATCGACCCGGGGCGCCCGGCCAACCTGGTCACTGTGGAGCGTCCATGAATGCCCGGCGTGTTTTTCTCCTGGTCCTTCTCGTCCTGACGGTGGGGTTCCGTTTCCGGGCGGCCTACGAGACCTTCCTCAACCCCGCGCCGGCCTACCTGGATTTCTACGGCATCGACGCGAAGGTCAGGGGCCAGAACCTGACGGTCGTCAAGGAGGACAAGACGGACACGTCCTCGCCGGGCTACCGGGCGGGTGTCCGGGCCGGGGACAAGGTCCTGGCCATCGGGAAGACCCCGTCCGCCTACCGGCAGGTCCTCTCCATGATCGACTACATCGTGGCCATGCAGGCCAGCGCCCCGGGCGGGAGCTTCTGGCTGCGGATCTCCCGGGAAGGCCGGGAGCAGGACGTCCACGTCGCGTTCACCGACCAGGACCTTCACCGCTTCGACCTCCACCACACCTCCCTCATGCTCCTGGCCCTCATCCTGATCCCCCTCATCGCGGCGGGAACCGGCTTCTTCATCGGTTTCTCCAAGACCGACGACCCCAACGCCTTCATGGCGGGCCTGATGTTCATCGGGTTCTCCACCATCTCCGAGGGCGGCATGGCCATCTACCTCTTCCCCACCGGCCTCCGGGAGGTGGGGATCCTCTACCAGTTCCTCATGAACGGGCTTCTGCCCTACTTCTACATGCGGTTCTTCCTCCGGTTCCCCTCCCCGTCCATCATCGAGGAGAAGGTCCCCTGGCTCAAGAACGTCCTGCTGATCCTGCTCTTCCCCCTGGTCGGCGCCGGCGCGTGGCACACCTGGCTGCAGACCCAGTCCTTCGCCCGGGCCGAAATGATGACCCGGCCCGGCGAGGCCATCGAACTCTTCGCCCAGATCCTCGTCTCGCTCATCTTCACCATCGGTTCGCTCTCCCTCGGTCTGAACACCGGGCGGGCGCGGACCCGCGACGAGAAGCGGCGGATGAACATCCTCCTCGGCGGAACCATGGCCTCCATGCTGCCGCTTCTCGGGGTGGTGATCTACACGTACCTCTCGGGTGGCAGCCTGCCGGCCTGGGCCATCCTGGCGATCCTTCTCCTGCTCCTGATCTTCCCGCTGTCCTTCGTGTACGCCATCCTCCGGCACCGCGTCCTGGGCCTGAAGCTGATCATCCGGCGCGGGCTGCAGTACCTGCTGGTTTCCCGGGGATTCCTGGCGGTGGAGGGCTTCTTCCTGTTCCTCTTCTTCTACTGGCTGGCCGAGTCGGTTTTCCGGCCGTTCATCGAGCAGGCGGGACAGGGGGTCACCGCGGGGGCCACGGCCGTGCTGGCCCTGGTGGCCGCCACGGGCCTGAAGCAGGTCAACCGGCAGGTCATGCCGGTGATCGACCGGCGTTTCTTCCGGGAAGCCTACGACGCCCAGCGGATCCTGTCGGAGCTGGGCCAGGCGGTCCGGCGGCTGGGCCGGCGCACCGACCAGCTCCTCCAGATGATCACCGACCGCATCAGCGACTCCCTGCAGCCCGACCACGTGGCCGTGTTCCTCCGCCCCTCGGATCTGCCCGCTCTCCCCGCGCCGCGGGAGCGCGCCGTCGTCATCGACGAGGAGGGCACGGACCGGGGCGGGCTGGCCGGCCGCGGCGGGCGTTTCTGCTGTTACCGGCACCGGCTCCGCACCGGCCACCGGGACGACCCGGTCTACTCCCACACCCGCTACGACGCTCTCTGCCTGGACGGCGGCGCCGTCTCCCTTCGAAAGCTCTGGGAAGGGTCCGCGGAGGAACCGAAGGCCCTGGAGGTCTACCTGGACGACCCCCGCTCCTGGACGCGGGAAATCCTGGAGCGGGCCGGTCACGACCCCGGGGTTGCCGCGGAGATGTCGTTCCTCGAGGCGCTCAACGTCCGGCTGCTGATCCCCCTCTACGCCGGCGAACGCCCGGCGGGCTTCATCGCCCTGGGGGAACGCCTTTCGGAGGAACCCTACTCGCGGGACGATGTGGACCTGCTGCTCATGGTGGCGCAGCAGACCTCCATCGCCCTGGAGTACGCCCGGCTCGTCCGGCAGGAGACGGAGCAGATCAAACTCCAGCGCGAGATGGAGATCGCCAAGGAAGTGCAGGGCTGCCTCTTCCCCCAGCGGCAACCGGTCCTCCGGACGCTGGAATACGCGGGGATCTGCCGGGCGGCCCGGGGCGTGGGCGGCGACTACTACGATTTCGTTTCCCTCGACGAGCAGACCCTCGGCATCGCCCTGGGCGACGTGTCGGGCAAGGGGATCTCCGCGGCCCTGCTCATGGCCAACCTCCAGGCCACCCTGCGGTCCCACGCGTCCCTGCACCGGGACCGCACCGACCGGGTGGTGACCGACGTGAACCGCCTGATGACCCAGGCCACCGGCTGCGGCAAGTACGCCACGTTCTTCTACGCCGTGTACGACGACCGCAAGCGGAGCCTGACCTACACCAACGCCGGGCACAACCCCCCGATGGTCTTCCGGGCCGCGGGCCGGCCGGCCTTGTGCGCGCCCGCCGACCCCGGGCCCGGGATGACCCCTGACCGGGCGGGCCTCGGGTCGGCGCTGGTCCCCGTCGACCCGGGTCATCCGGAGCACCTGGAAACCGGGGGCGTCCCCGTGGGGCTGTTCGCGGAATGGGAGTACCCGTCGGCCGCGGTCACCCTCGAGCCCGGGGACGTGTTCGTGATCTTCACCGACGGGGTCACGGAGGCCCTCGACAGCCGGGGCGAGGAGTTCGGGGAGGACCGGCTGGCGGCGGTGGTTTCCGCTCACCTCAACTTCGGCGCGGCAGCCATCGCCGAGAAGGTCCTCGCGGAGGTCAACGCTTTCGCGGGCGACGCCGAGCAGCACGACGACATCACCCTCGTGGTCGGCCGGGCCGTGTAGTTCCGGCGCCCTCTGCGGTCTCCCTTTGCGAGCTTGGCGCCCTGGCGAGAGCCGATCCGGATCCTGATCTCGCCAAGGCGCCAAGCTCGCAAAAAAAAACGGGTCTCAGGGGTGCGGCCACGGGACACGAAAGCCGGCCCTCACTCTGAATTCTTCGTTCGTGTGGTTCGTGGTTCTATCTCCGAATCCGCCCCCGACCGGTGGGGCCCGATCGCTCACCGCTCGGCTTTGCTCCCCAGGGGCGGGAGGGCGTCGCCCTTGCTCCCGATGCGGAGCGTGGGGCTGGTGTCGGAGATGGGGATGTCCTCGCCCGTGAGGAGGCGGCGGAGCAGGTCCAGGGCGGTCTGGGCCGCCTGGGCCCGGACCCGCTCCCGGTCCCCCGGGAAGAGGTACTTTTTCACCAGGCTCTTGTCCCCGAGGCAGACGGCGATGTAGACGGTCCCCACCGGCTTGTCCGGCGTGCCGCCCCCCGGGCCGGCGACCCCGGTGATCCCGATGGAGGCGTCGGAGACGGTCTTCCGGCGGATGCCCGCGGCCATGGCGGCCGCCACGCCGGAGGAGACGGCGCCCCGGGCCTCCAGGAGTTCCGGGGGGACGTCCGCCAGGTGGGTTTTCAACCGGTTGTCGTAGCAGACGGCGCCGCCGACGAAGAAGGCGGAACTGCCCGGAAGGTCGGTGAGCCGCTTCGACAGGAGCCCGCCCGTGCAGCTCTCCGCCACGCCGAGGGTCAGTTTCCGCGCCTTCAGCAGGTCGCCGACGACTTCCTCCATGGTTTTCCCCTCGGTGGAGAAGACGTGGGGGCGCAGGGGCCCCGCCTGGACTTCCTTCACCAGCTTGTCCAGGGTGTCGGGCGAGGCCCCCTCCCCCGTGAGGGTGAAGATCAGCTCGATCTCCCCGGGCCGGGAGAGGATGATGGTCTCCACGTCCTTGTACTGCCGATAGACGGGGGACGCCGCCTGGTCCGCCAGGGACTCGCCGATCCCCACCAGTTTCAGCCGTTTCTGAAAGAGCTTCCGGCACCCGAACTTCTCCGCGAGGAGGGGCACCACCTTGCCCTCGAACATGGCGCTCATCTCCCGGGGGGGGCCCGGGAGCAGGACGAAGAGGCACCCGCGCTCCTCCAGCCAGATCCCCGGGGCGGTCCCCACGTCGTTCATCAGGACCCGGCACCCGGTAGGCACCAGGGCCTCCTTCAGGCAGCTCTCGGGCATCTTCATCTTCCGCGCGGCGAAGAAGGCCTCGATGTGGGCCCGGACCGCCTCGTCGTACCGTGGGGTTTTCTTCAGGAAGCGGTTCAGGGCCTTCCGGGTGACGTCGTCCTCGGTGGGCCCGAGCCCGCCCGTGGTCAGCACGATCCGCGAGCGCCGGGAGGCGGTGTCCAGGAACTGGATGAGGGCGTTCTCGTCGTCGCCCACCACGAGGATGCCGTCCACCCGAAGGCCCAGCTCCCGGAGCCGCCGGCGGAGATAAACCGTGTTGGTGTCTTCGCGCCCCGGCAGGAGCAGCTCGGACCCGATCGCGAACAGATGCACGTTGGCCGTCACGTCACTCTCCCTTTATTAGTGTTATTAGTGGCTTGTTCAGGGTGACGTCCGGCGGAGGCGGATGCGGGCCGCGGCGCCCCGGTGCAGAGGGTAGACCCCTTCCACGCCGAGGACGGCCGGCGAGAAAGCCTTGAATTCCCTGACCTCCAGGGTCCGGGTGTCGAAGGCGATCCGGAAGTCGGGACCGGGGCCAGGGCCGAACGTGATCTCCTCCGTCACCACGGGGGGCATGAACCCCGTCCGGCTCCGCCAGTCCACCTGGACGAAACCCTCGGAGAACTGCCCCACGAGGGCGTCGAAGACCGGCCGGTGAATGTGGGTGTCCAGCACCGTTTCCGGGTGCGGCACCGTCCGGAGCACCTCGCCGCCGCTGTACCAGGGGTTGATCTTCAGCCCCGTGCCGTCCACGAGGGCCTTCGGCAGCGTCCGGAAGTTGAAGAACATGAACAGGAGGATCGGCAGCATCAGGGCGGCCCAGGCGTAGCCGACAACCGGTTTGATCTTGATCATGGCGCATCCCTCCTCAGTGGATCATCCGGCCGGTCTGGAGGAACAGGAGGATTCGGGACAGGCCGTTCATGATGCTCCCGCCGCCGATGACCACCAGGAAGAAGAAGGCGGGGAAGACGAAAAGGAGGCGGGCGAGGAAGGGCCGCGAGCCGGGCGGGGTCCCCTTGACGTGGTAGGAGATGGCGCCCCTGGGGCACTCGTCCATGCACTTGCCGCACTTGACGCAGGTGAGGCGGGCCTTGCCGGCGCTGATGCTCTCGGTGTCCAGGGAGAAGGTGGGGCAGGCCCGGGCGCAGCGGCCGCAGTCGACGCACTTCTCGCGGTCGATGCGGACGTTGACGGGGTCCACCCAGTTCCCCGCGGACTGGAAGGCGCCGAAGGGGCAGAAGAGACCGCACTGGACCCGCTTGCGGCTCAGCCAGGGGAGGATCACCACCAGGCCGAGGAAGAGGGCCACGAAGACCACGGTCTGGACCAGCAGCAGGGTGCTGGTGACGGCCTCGTGCTCGGTGACGGCCTTGAAGGGGCACAGCCACTCGCAGTAGACGGGGGAGAGCGACAGGGCCGCCCAGAGGGCCACCACCAGGAGCAGCGCGAAGGGGAGGTAGCGCCACCGCCGGTCGATCTTTCGGATCACCGGGCGTTTCCGCAGCCGGGAAAAACCGTCGTCCATCCCGCCGTAGAAGCACCCCCAGGCGCACCAGCCTCGGCCCAGGGCCAGCGTGACGACGATCCACAGCACCAGCATCGAGCCCACGGCCGCGAAACCCTCCAGCATGCTGCCCGGGAAGATGATGGTCCGGGTGAGGGCGGCCGGGATGAGGGTCTGGGGGATGACGATGTGGCAGAACGGCGTGCGCCCCTCCATCATCTCCGTGCGGGACAGCTCGGTGGTCCCCCTCAGTTCGACCAACTGGGCCGTGAACTCGACGACGAAAAGGACCGCGAAGGCGACGAAGAAGATCGCCCGGTAGCGGTCCGTGCGCCCGGTGCGGATCATCCGGAAGAACAGCACGGCGGCCGTGACCAGGGTGATCCCCATCGCGATGGCCTCGTTCGGCCGGAGGTTGAGCCGGCCGTCCGGCGAGAGCCGCGGGCCGACGAACATGAACGCGGAGAGAAGGAACATCAGGGAAGCCAGCAGCAGGCTGACCCCGAGGGGCTTGCCCCGGGCCGGCGCGCTCTCAGCGAGGGCTTTGTCCATAGACGATGAGACCTCCGATCACGAGAATCGCTCCGCGGTAGAGGTAGTAAAGACCCACCAGGAGCGCCGCCAGCCCCCCCACCATCCGGGCGCCCTCGAAACGGCTGAGGGCGCCCACGAAGGGGAGGGGCACGAAGAACACCGAGGTCCCGGCGAAGAACGCCAGGAAGAAGAGGAGGCAACCGGCCAGGCTCCCGGTCTGGACCGCTTCCGCCGCGGCCGCGAAGAAGGGCGGGCAGAAGTTGAACCCAGTGAGGAGGCCGAGCAGGGCGGGAAACCACACGGCCCGCGCCGACCCCGGCGGAAGCCGTTTCAGGGCGCCCTCCGCCGCGCATCTCGGGCGGGGCTTTCTCAGGCCGTACACGATCAGCGCCCCCGCGAGGGCCAAATTGACGACCCCCAGGACCCAGGGGGCCCCGAGCCCCCGAAGGGTCACGAACCCTTTCACCCACCAGGCGACGGCAGCGAAGAGCAGGTAGCCCAGCAGCCGCCCGCCCAGGAAGCCGGCCAGCGCCAGGGCGTTCCAGAGCACCTTGCCGCCCCCGGACAGCAGCCAGGGAACAAGCACGGGCGCGCAATACCCCACGCACGTCGCGCCGTTGGCCAGTCCGAGGATGAATCCGTTCACGCGGGGCGCCTCTCCCGACCCGGCCCGCCCGTCCGCCGGGCGCCGCGGGGCCGGCTGAAATCAGCGTTCATCCGGTCGTTACGCAGGTTACCATTCCGTCGACCGATTCGCAAGGATTTCGATTCCCCGCGGGGACTCAGGCCCTTGAAACACCCTTCCGGCTGTGTTATAAGTCAACGTATCAGGGGGTGAGCCTCATGAAGGAAAACGAAATTGTCACACCCATCAGCGACTACGTGGAGCTGGCGCCGAACCTGGCCGACCGCGTCAGGACCCCCTTCTCCGCCTCCCTGAAGGACTGGCTCGACAGCCTGGCCCGGGAGAAGAAGTCGGAGTATTTGTTCGAGCTGGAGATGTGGATCAACTCCTTTGAACGCTTCTTCCGCGTCAAGAACCACCCCCTCTCGGACTACGAGATCAGCGAGATCCTGAACAAGGACTTCACGGAAGAACTCTGGGTGGTCCAGAACGTCTCGGTGCGCATGAGCTTCCTCTGCACCGAGATCCTGACCCGGGAACGGCACAACCTCATCCTCTTCGAGCGCTACATCGAGAACGAGCTCAAGCGGGACTTCGTCCTGGACTCCTTCCTGGAGAAGCTCATGGAGCAACCGTCGCCGGAGGACAGCGTCACCCTCCTCCTCGACTCGCTCTCGGACATCCGCACCATCATCACGGACATCTGCAAGGGCTCCCACGTCTCCTACCAGTCCTTCACCTCCATCGGCCGCATCCTGATCCGCGAGATCAAGCGGTGCAAGTTCATCGAACTCCTCATCAACTTCAAGTTCAAGCCCCACTACGACAAGATCCAGAACAAGCGCCTGGCCCTGATCGTGAAGAACATCCAGAGCGACCAGCTCCGGCAGCACGTGGCCAAGGTCTTCCTGGAGCTGTTCCGGCTCCTCAACTACCTGAAGTTCATCGAGGTGGACCTCAAGCTGGACCGCCCGCTGAAAAACTCCATCATGATCTTCGTGCTGATCCGCTCGGAACTTAACCTCCTCGCGGACTTCCTCGAGAGCAAGGTCATCGACAACCCCAACCTCTCGCCGGGCCTCAAGGAGCGGATCGACGCCATCCTCTACGCCCTGCGGATGGAGATGAAGAAGGTTTACAACCACGAACTGGTCGGCCTGGTCTACCAGCGGCAGGCCCAGCAGATCTTCGTCAAGGTGGAGAACAGCCACGGCCTGATCCGGGACTGCCTGCAGAACGCCATCGTCCAGATCGCGCAGGCCTTCGACACCTCCTTCGACGGCGGCGACATCTTCCAGAACCTCACCACCCGCCTGAAGGAGTCCCTCAAGCTCCGGGAGGACCTCAAGGGCATCATCCACTTCATCCACACCTACCGGGAGAACGCCGACAACGAGGACCTCACGCGCCTCATCGACTACCTGGCGCGGTTCAGGGACCTCTCCCTGAAGTACCTGATGTACCGGGACTGGGACGACTACGAAAAATTCATGGAGGAGATCATCATCGCTTCCGGGCGGTCCGAGATGTCGGACGTCCTCCACCGTTTCCAGGTCTTCCTCGAGACCCTCCTGGGCGAAGTCAACAAACGGGCGGTGCTCATCAACTACAAGCCCGACGACGCCGAACTGACGGGGACGGACCTCCTCGCCCCTCCATCCCTCTCCTTCGAGCCCTGACCCGACCCTCCGACGCTCAGCGGCCTTCGCGGGGGGAGTACACCAGGATCAGGTCCCCGGAGGGTGTTTCCCAGGCCTTGACCCCGTAAGCCAGCAGCATTCGCATGTCGAAGATGGAGTCCCACTGACCGAAGTTCTGTTCGTTCAGGGGGGTGGCTTCCCGAAGGAAGAGCCCGAAGGACCGGTCTCCCGGGGCCTTGAGGGTGGAGAGCGGTTCGATGGGTCTGAAGGACGGGGCCTCCCGGGGCGCGAACGCGGCCGAACCGGGGGCGTTTCCGGACGGGGCCTCGGGGAGGCGGGCGTTCATGGCACTGGAGAAGGCGCTGAAAAAACTCCGGCGGAGGGCTTCGGTGGGGGCCTCCGGCTCTGCGAGGGGCGCGGGGGCGGGGGTGCTGTTCAGGTCGTACACGTAGACCACCGAGGAGGGGAGGGCCCGGGCCCACTGCCGTGACAGGTCGAAGCGAAGGATGCCGGGCCCGGTCTCCCGGGCGGCGGCAGGCCCCGAAAACTGGAAATCGCTCTTCCCGGGCCGCTTGAGGATGGCCACGAAAGGGCGCCCCGAGGTGGCGATCTCGTCCAGGAACGCCCGGAAGCGGCGGGTTTCCATGGGGCCGGACGGCAGGTCGGGGCCGGAGGCGAAACGCGTGCCCGCGGCCGCCGGGGGCGGCACCGGGAAGGTACCGCCGGAGAAGGTGCTGAGCGAGCTTGAAAATGGGGCGTCGGGCTTGGGGACCCCCGTGCCGCCGCCCACGGCGCCGAAGCGGAAGGTCGGGGTCTCGGAGGGCTCGAAGAGGACCTGGAAACGGGGGTTGACGGAAACCTCCCGCTTCACGGAGTCGCCCCGGAAGAAATCGAAAGCGTAGACCATGGAGAGGGGACCGTTGATGTGGAAGTGTTCCTGGATCCCGGCGTTGATGCTACGGATGGGGTTCAGGGCGTCCAGGACACGGGCGGTCACCGCGGGGGCCGTCACCCCGGAGTGCTGGATGACCGGCGCACCGTCCCCCGCCCCCGAGGCGGGCGCCCCGGCGTCGGGCTCGCCCGTCGCCGGGGACCGGGCGCGACCGAGATCCCGGAAAACAACCCGGTCGCCCCTTCCGGGGGAGTACACCCCGGTGACCACGAACCGGGACAGTTTTCCGGACGGCTCCACGACGGTGAGAAGGGTGTCCGGCTTGCCGAAGACGGTGGCCAGGCCCGCCGACGAAGCGGACTTCCCGGGGCTGAACTCGGAAGGCGCGTCAACCTTGCCGCGGGATGCCGCCGAACCGGGACCGGTCCCGGCGTCCGTCCGGGGGCCGGCGGTTGTCCCGGGCCCCTTCCCGTCCCCCTTGGAGCGGAGGACGGAATTCACGCTCCAGGCGTCGCCGGACGGCTCCGGTTCGGCGGCTTTCATCGTGACGGTGAGCGGGGGCATGCCGACGCTCACCGTCACCTTGTACGCCACCGGTTCGAGGCCGCTTTTCACGACCCGGAGGATGTACTTCCCTGCGGGGACGCCGGCGAGGCCGAACTGGCCCCGGGAGTCCGATCGCGCGGTCCGGAGCGGCTTGCCCTGCCACAGCTCGTTGTAAAGCTGCACCTCGGCCTGGTCGACGGGCTCCCCGGTGAGGCTCCGGACCCGGCCCTTCAGCTCGCATCGCGAGGGGTTCCCCTGCCAGGACGCGGCCGGGAGAACCGGGACGATCATCGCCAGGACGCAGGCGGCCAGGAAGACTCTCACGATCAATCCCCGATGATTTTGACCAGGATGCGCTTGGAGCGGCACCCGTCGAATTCCCCGTAGAAAATCTGCTCCCAGGGGCCGAAGTCGAGCTTCCCACCCGTGACGGCCACCACGACCTCCCGCCCCATCACCTGGCGCTTGAGGTGGGCGTCGCCGTTGTCTTCGCCGGTCCGGTTGTGGCGGTACCGGGAGACGGGGGCGTGGGGGGCCAGGTCCTCCAGCCAGTCGAGGTAGTCCTGGTGAAGCCCCCGCTCGTCGTCGTTGATGAAGACGGAGGCCGTGATGTGCATGGCGTTCACCAGGCAGAGCCCTTCCCGGATGCCGCTGCGGGCCAGGCAGTCCTCGACCCGCGGGGTGATGTTCACCAGGGCCGCCCGGGTGGGGATGTTCATGAGGATCTCTTCACGGAATGATTTCATGGCCGCTCATCGCTTCGTTTCGATCTTTCGGATCAGGTCCTTGAGGTCGTCCAGCAGTTCGGGGACGGACTGGTAACGTTCCTCGGGTTTCTTGGCCAGGCACTTGAGGACGATGGTCTCCAGGTCCTCGGGGATCTCCCGCACGTGGACCCGGGGCGGCACGGCAGGGGTCACCAGGTGGTGGCGGAGGATGCCCTCGTCGGGGTAGGGGAGCACGCCGGTGAGCATTTCGTAGAAGGTGATCCCGAAGGAGTAGATGTCGCTCCGCTCGTCCGCGGGTCTCCCCTGGAGCTGTTCGGGGGAGATGTACTTGGGGGTGCCCATGACGATGTCCACGGAGTGGTCGGGCAGCTCGTCCTTCATGGAGGCGATGCCGAAGTCCATGAGCTTGACGATCTTGTCGTCGGTCAGCATGATGTTGGCGGGCTTGATGTCCTGGTGGACCACGTGGTTGCGGTGGGCGAACCCCAGCGCCTGCAGCGTGTGCCGGGCGATGTGGAGGGAGAGCCGGATGGAGGCGGGGCACTTCCCGGCCACCAGTTTCTCCACGCTGACGCCCTTGACGAACTCCATGACCAGGTAATAGAAGCTCCCCACCTTGAGGATGTCGTAGATGCCGACGATGTTGGGGTGGTTCAGCTTGGCGATGGCCTTCGCCTCCTTGAAGAAGGCCTGGAGGCGCCCGGGGTCGTCCGCCACGGCTTCGGGAAGCTGCTTGAGGGCCACCGGGCGGTCGAGGAGCCGGTCCATGGCCCGGTAAACCACCCCCGCCCCGCCGCGGCCGAGTTCCTCCAGCTCGCCGTACCGCTCACCGACCCGGAGCGGGGCTTCGCCGCCGGCCTCCAGGTCCTTGACCTCCATGTCCTTGTCCAGGATCTCTGACAGCGACGCCGTCTCCTCCCCTTTCTGGTCGATGGCCTCGATCCGCATGTCCACGTTCATGTAGTAGGGTTTCATGGAGTTGATGCGGACGTAGACGTCCCGGGCCTGCTTGAGCTTGCCCAGCTTCTCCAGGGTGACGCCCATCATGTAGAACTCTTCCAGGCGCTCGTCGCAGACCTTGGTCTTCTTGAAGAAGTCCACCAGGAACTTCATGGCGTCGATGTACATCTCGCGGTTGAAATGGACTTTCCCGATCAGGGCGAGGGCCTCCGCGTGGTCAGGCTCGTCGGGGGAGATCAGGTCCAGCGTGTCGATGGCCTCGTCGTAGCGCTCGTCCCGGATCAGCAGCTGGGCGGCCCGGATGTAGTTCTGCGCCTTCTCGTAGTAGGCGAGGGCGGACTGCGTGTCGGCCACCAGCTCGCAGTAGCGCCCCGCGCGGTTGAAGTCGTTGTGCTCGGCGGCCACCTCCACGGCCCGGCGCACCTTCTCCTTCCACTGGTCGGGGTTGAGGGACTTCTTGGAGAACTCGATGTCCTTCTCGAGGCAGAGCAGGGCCTTGTCCTTCTCCCCGGCCTTGAAGAGCATCTTGGCCGCCTTCTCCCAGTCCTGCCTGTTCAGGAAGAATTTCCCGGTCTCCGACGCCGACACCCGGGCGCGGTTCGCGTCGCCCATCAGCTCGTAAAGCTCGGCCGTGCGCTGCAGGCCGGCCTCACCCATGCGGTTGCAGGCCTCCACGGCCAGGGCGTACTCCCGGCGTTTCACCCGAAGGTCCGCCACCTCCGGCCACATCTCCAGGGCGGCGTAGATCGCGATGGCCTTGTCCTCCTTCCCCTTGTGGAGGTAGTACTCGGCGAGCTCCCGGGTGGGGACGTGAGCGGCGGCCGTCCGGGCCTTGAACATCCGGTACAGGCCGTACAGGAGGACGGCGTTGATCAGGGTGAAGCCGAGGAAATACAGGGCGGGTCGGGCGGAGATGGAGCCGTAGACGGGGAAGCCCCCGAACATGAGGTCGAAGGGGGCCTTCAGGGACGGGAAGAAGAGCAGGCAGAACGCGGTGATCCAGAAGATCAGGGCGATGAAGAGAAAGACGACGAGGAGAACGAGGAGTTCGTTTTTCATGACCTGCCTGCCTCTAGGTCCTGGCGGCCTGGAGCAGCCGGACCCGGCCGTTGAAGAAGAAGATCTCCCGGAAGTCACGGAACCGGTAGGCCCCGAGGACCTCCTTCCACTCCCGTTCCATGAAGTCGATGGCCTGGGGGCATTCGAAGCGTTTCAGGACGCTCCGGAGGATCCGGGGCGCCGCAGAGAACCGCATCTCGTTCCAGTCGAGGATGCTCAGCCTGCCGTTGGGCCTCAGGCACTCGTAGGCGTTCTGCAGGATGAGGATCCGCTGGTGCTGTTCGAAGCGGTGAAGCGAGAAGAACAGCGTGACCCGGTCGAAGGGCTCCGGGAAAGAGAACTGCCCGTCGATCCGGGCCATCTTGAGGCTCATGTTGGGAAAGCGCCCGGCCAGTTTGAGGAAGTCCCCCCGGAAGGCGGGGGAGATCTCGATGCCCGTCACTTTCCCCTGGGGCCCGACCCGGGAGGCCATGACCGCGGTGCGGGTCCCGCGGCCGGCGCCGAGGTCCAGGATGTTCTCCCCCGGGGTGAGGTCGAGGCCGGCGAAGGCATTCTTCCAGAATCCCCTCGGGAATCCCTTCGAAAGGATCGCCAGCACGGCGTCAGAGTGTTTCTCGCCCTTTTCGGACATGCCGAGACCCGCCTCCCTTGCGGCCGCCGGGGTTCAGCCCCGCATGGGGACCTTGACCCCGTAACGGTCCGCCGTCTGTTCGGCCAGTTCGTAGCCGGCGTCCACGTGCCGCAGCACGCCCATGCCCGGGTCGTTGGTCAGCACCCGGCTCAGCCGAAGTTCGGCCTGGGCCGAGCCGTCGGCCACGGTGACCTGGCCGGCGTGCAGGGAGTACCCCATCCCGACCCCGCCGCCGTGGTGGAAGGACACCCAGGCCGCCCCCGAGACGGCGTTCACCAGGGCGTTGAGGATCGGCCAGTCGGCCACGGCGTCCGTGGTGTCCTTCATCGCCTCGGTCTCGCGGAAGGGGGAGGCCACCGACCCGCAGTCCAGGTGGTCGCGGCCGATGACGACGGGGGCGCTGATCTTGCCGTCCCGGACCAGCCGGTTGAACTCCAGGCCCATCTTGTCCCTCTCCCCGTAGCCCAGCCAGCAGATCCGGGCGGGGAGGCCCTGGAAGTGTACCTTTTCACGGGCCAGGCGGATCCACCGGGCCAGGGACTCGTTCTCCGGGAAGATGCGCAGCACCGCGTCGTCGGTGACGGCGATGTCGCGGGGGTCGCCGCTGAGCGCCACCCAGCGGAACGGCCCCTTCCCCTCGCAGAAGAGCGGGCGGATGTAGGCCGGGACGAAACCCGGGAAGCCCATGGCATCCGTGACGCCCGCCTTGAGGGCCTGGGCGCGGATGTTGTTGCCGTAGTCGAAGGTGACGGCGCCGCGCCGCATCATCTCCAGCATGGCCTGGACGTGAACCCCCATGGAGTCGACGGCGCGGCGGATGTACTCGTCGGGGTCCGCGGCGCGCAGTTCGGCGGCCTGCTCCAGCGAGAACCCGGCGGGGATGTACCCGTTCAGCGGGTCGTGGGCGCTGGTCTGGTCGGTGAGAACGTCGGGGGTGACGCCCCGGGAGACCAGTTCGGGCAGGACCTCGGCGCAGTTCCCCACCAGGCCGACGCTCAGGGGCTCCCGGCGCTCCTTCGCCGCGTCGATCCAGGCGAGGGCCTCGTCCAGGCGGTGGGAGATCCGGTCGATGTATCCGGTCTCCAGGCGTTTGTGGATGCGGGAGGGGTCCACCTCCACCACCAGGCAGGCGGCGCCCGCCATGACGGCGGCCAGGGGCTGGGCGCCGCCCATGCCGCCGCAACCGCCGGTGAGCAGGAACTTGCCGGCCAGGTCGCCGCCGAAGTGCTGCCGGCCCACCGCCGCGAAGGTCTCGAAGGTACCCTGGAGGATCCCCTGGGTTCCGATGTAGATCCAGCTGCCGGCCGTCATCTGCCCGTACATCATCAACCCGAGCTTGTCGAGCCGCCGGAACTCCTCCCAGTTGGCCCAGTTCCCCACCAGGTTGGAGTTGGCAATGAGGACGCGGGGGGCCATCTCGTGGGTCCGCAGGACGCCCACCGGCTTCCCCGACTGGACCAGGAGCGTCTCGTCGTTCTCCAGGGCCTGAAGGGATCGCAGGATGGCCCGGTAGCAGTCCCAGTTCCGGGCGGCCTTCCCGATCCCGCCGTACACCACGAGGTCGGCGGGCCGCTCGGCCACCTCGCTGTCGAGGTTGTTCTGGATCATCCGGTAGGCGGCTTCCTGGAGCCAGCCCTTGCAGCTCATCGGGTTCCCGCGCGGGGCGACGATGGGGGTGAATTCCGTCATGTCCTTGCTCCTGTGGTGGTCCGGCGGAAGGGGCCGCCTCTTTCGTGTGTCAAGCCTCCAAGCTATCACATTTCCGGGGCGACGGCAACGCCTTTGACCCTCGTCGGCGGCCGGTGACGTCGATGTCCCCGGGGCCGGGAACCGAGACCCTGTGCGTCCCCGCCCCGCCAGGGGGCGCAATGTCGGCAGAAAACCCTGAAACCACCCGTCCCCAGCCCCGCTTGGGGCGCGATGTCGATAGCGCTGGGCGGCATTGATGCCGTCCGTTCAACCCGAAACCGCCTTTCGCAACCGGCTCTTTCTGCCAGCACCGCAATACGTCCACTCAGCCACAAAGAGCGCATAGAACGCAAAGAATGATAGGCCTTCAAGATCTATTGAAATCCAGGAGTTCGGACCTTCTTTGCGTGTCTTTGCGTTCTTTGTGGTTTGATGGGTCCGGTCGTTTTGCGGCCGCGTAATTTCCGAATTGTATGATGATATTATTGAAATCAGAGATATTATTGGTTCTGGTTGCATCCGGCCGGGGGGCGGGAGGTGAAACCCGGGCCGGTCGGCCGGCATCGGATTCGGAGGGAACCGTCGGAGTTCTTTGGAGGAGTGAATGGCCAGGATCGTGGTGAGCGGCGCGTCCGGTCTTGTCGGCCGGGCCTTGACGACCGCCTTGCGGGAAGCCGGGCACGGGGTGTTCTCCCTGTCGCGAAAGCCCCCGGCAGGGGGCGGAGAGGGCGGGACCGCCGTCTCCTGGGACCCGGAGCGGGGGCGCCTGGACCCTCGGGAGCTGGAAGGGTTCGACGCCGTCGTCCACCTGGCGGGCGCCGGGATCGCCGACGGCCGCTGGACGGCCGCCCGTCGTCGGGCCATCCGGGAGAGCCGCACCCGGGGTACGGACCTCCTCTGCAAGGCCCTTGCGGGCCTTTCGCACCCGCCAAAGGCATTGCTCTGCGCGTCCGCCGCGGGGTTCTACGGGAACACGAAACCGGGGGAGACCGTGACGGAAGCGTCCCCGCCGGGCGAAGGTTTCCTGGCGGAGGTCTGCCGGGCATGGGAGGCGGCGGCGGCACCCGCTTCCGCCGCGGGGATTCGGACCGTCTTCCTTCGCTTCGGGGTGGTCCTTTCCCCGGCAGGCGGGATGCTGAAACGGGTCCTGCCCGTGTTCCGGGCGGGGTTGGGCGGACCGTTGGGGAACGGCCGCCAACCCTTCCCGTGGATCTCCCTGGAAGACGGGGTTCGGGTGGCGTTCCACTGCCTGGACGGGGGATCGGGCCTGGAGGGGCCCGTCAATGTCGTCGCCCCGGGCCTCGCCACCAACCGGGACTTCACCCGCGCCTTGGGGCGGGCCCTTCATCGGCCGTCGTTGATCCGGGTACCCGGTTGGGTCCTGCGCCTGATCTTCGGGACGATGGCGGAAGAGCTGCTTCTGGGGGGCGCCGCCGTGATTCCCGGAAAGCTGACCGCGTCGGGTTTCCGCTTCCGGTTCACAAATCTGGACGCAGCCTTGTCAACCCCGGTGGTGCAGGCTTGACGCGGTCGCAAAAAGTACCATCACCCTCCGGGTGATGGCTCAAACAAAAGCGTTACAGACACTTTCCCGTCCGTCTTCCGACTTTTTGCGAACCCGTCAGGCTTGAGCTTGCGCGGAAAGGAAAGGAATGGATCAGGCCGCCCGCGGAGCGGGTGACGACGTTCGGAAATCATCCCGAGGCCCGGGGGCCGACCGTGGGCATCTCAACCGATGCCCTGTTCCCCTGGGAGGAAACAGGGGCGGCGGCAGGGGGTCACCTGGTCGGGGTCGGGGTCTTCTTGGTGTTCTTGGGGCGGGTCTTCCCGTTGGTGCCGCGGTAGATCTTCCCCCGGCGCGTTCTCTGGTCACCTTTTCCCATGGTGCTCTCCTCGTCGAGTAGGTTCCCGGTCGGCCGGGGGGATTCTTTTACCAGTTCGCGAGGGAAATGTCAAGGCGGATCGCGTTTTTCGCGGCCCGGGCCGGGGCCCTCAGTCCTTCTCGGCGATCAGCTCGTCGCGTCCGATGAGCTGACCGGACTCGGTCTCCACGTCCACGGTCAGCACCGCGTTGGGGGGGATGTGGTAGATGGCGACGCAGCTGATCAGCTCGTACTTGCCGGGCCGGTTGGTGCTCTTCTCGCTCTCGGCCACTTTCCAGAGGACCTCGCCGTCGACCTTGCTGATGGGTGTGATCTTCGACTTCCCCTGGGCGCCGGGGGGCAGCTTGACGAAGTCCACGTTGTAGACCTTCCGCCCGTTCAGGTAGTAGATCTGAACCAGGTCCTCCTTGAGTCCCAGGGGCGACTTCACCGGGATCAGGGAGTAGATTTTCCCGGGCCCCTTCCCCGACGTGTTGACGGGGAGGTCGGAGAGCGCCGATCGGACGACCTCGGTGCCGTCCGGGTCCAGCTCGATGGCCTCGGCGAAGAGCACCCGCCCGAAGTGGAGGGGGGCGGGCGGGATGATGTAGCGCCCGAAGTGGGCGGCCAGGAGCAGGCAGAAGGAAGAGATGACGACGTAGACCCACCGCATCGTCTTCGAGCTGCCGGAAAGCCGGAAGCAGAGCGAGGCGAAGGTGAAGATGGCGGCCCCCGCGCTGAGGTAGACGGCGTACCGGTTGCTCAACCCCCAGATGAGGGTGAAGAGGAGGTAGCTCCCCGAGAAGACGTTGAAGGCGAAGAAGGTGCTGAAGAACGCCCACTTGACGGTGATGTAGCGGTCGTAGACGATGTCGAGGGAGGAGAGGATGGCCGACACCACCAGGAGGAAGACAAAGATCATGTTCCGGGAGTTGGCCGTGGCGCTCTTCCAGTAGATCGGGATGATGAAGAAGACGATCTGCTGGGTGAAGTTCCGGTTGAAATAGTTGATGACCAGACGGATGCGCTCTTTCCACCGGGGGGTGACCCGCAGCCGTTTCAGGAGCACGGGAAGCATCAGGCTGCTGAGCCAGATGAACCCGATGTACAGGCCAGCCAACCGGATCCAGTCGAAGTTGTGGGCGCCGAGCCACATCACCCCGATGCCGAACAGGAGCGCCCACCCGCTGTGCATCCACCAGAGCAGGGTCTCGTTCTTCTGGATGAAACCGTAGATCTCCCGGACCCGCGCCGTGAACCCCGGCGGCGGCCCGGGGACCTCCCCGCCGTCGGGGGAAGGCTCGGGGGACGCGTCCGAGGCCCCGTCGTAAAGTTCCGTTGCGATCTCCTCCGGGGTTTCGGCGGGGTTGGGCGCAGGAGACGCGGGACCGGGGCGGGGGGCGGGGACCGGGCGGGGGGGGTCCGCCGGGGTCTCGGCCGGGTCCGCGGTGGAGGCGACGGAGGTGAACGCCTGGAAGCTGCTCGGCGTTCCGGAACAGCCGAGGAGCCCGCACCGGCCGTTGGAGTTCCAGCACTCGGGGTGGTAGGGGTGGCCGCAGGCGGTGCACCGCACCATCGGCTCCCCGGGGCGGAAGGCCCGGCCGCACTGGGTGCATCGGTCTCGGGGGGGTGAGGGTGCGCTCATCGTGCCGCCGTCGCTGCGAGGTTCACCCGCGGGAGGTCTTCAGCCCGGCCTTCCAGGCGTGACGTTCCAGGGCCAGCCGGATCAGTTCGTCCAGGAGATCCCCGAGAGACAGGCCCGCCAGCTCCCAGAGCTTCGGGAACATGCTGATGGCGGTGAAACCGGGGATCGTGTTGATTTCGCTGAGATAGAGGGTCCCCCCTTCCCGGTCCAGCAGAAAGTCCACCCGAGCGTAACCTTCCGCGCCCACCGCCAGGAAGGCCCGGGCAGCGAGGTCCCGGACCTTTGCCGCCGCCTCGTCCCCGAGGTCGGCCGGGAGAAGCAGTCGGGAGTGATCGTCGAGGTACTTGGCCTCGTAGTCGTAGAACTCGCGGGAGGGGATGATCTCCCCGGGGGGCGAGGTCCGGGCCTCGTGGTTGCCCAGGACCGAGCACTCGATCTCCCGGGCGTTGATCCCCTTCTCCACCAGGACTTTGTAGTCGTAGTCGAAGGCCTCGTCCAGGGCGGCGCCCAGCTCGACCGGGTCGTGGGCCTTGGAGATCCCCACGCTGGAGCCGAGTCGGCAGGGCTTGACGAAGCAGGGAAACCCAATCTCCGCGGCCGCCTTCCCGACGACACCCTCGCGGTCCGCCTCCATTTCGGGCCGGTAGAATCGAAGCCAGGGGACGACCTCCAGTCCCGATGCCTGAAAGAGCAGCTTCTGGGCGTCCTTGTCCATCCCGGCGGAGGAACCGAGGACGCCGCAGCCCGCATAGGGCTTCCCGGTCATGTCCAGCAGCCCCTGGAGGGTGCCGTCCTCCCCGAAGGTGCCATGCAGGACGGGAAAGAACAGGTCGAAGTCGAGGTCCTCCCCGTCCTCGGTCCTCCCGAGGATGTCCAGGAAACGGCCGTCACCGGCCTGGCGGAGGTAGACGAAGGGCTTGCCCACCTCCGGAAGCGGCTTTCGCAGCATCCCCTCGGCTTCGAAGGGGGAGGCCAGGGAGCCGTCCCGTCGGATGCCGATGGCGTAAACGTCGTACTTGCCCTTGTCGAGGTGCTCCATGACCGTGGTGCCGGACACCAGCGAGACGTCGTGCTCGCCCGACCTCCCCCCGAAAAAGACCCCGACCTTGAGTTTTCCCGTTTGCGTATCCATGCGGTTCACTCCCCGTTCCCGGCGGCAAGGGCCTGCTCGGCGTAACGACTGTAGGCGTTGATGATGAGCTGGACCAGGGAGTGGCGGACCACGTCCTTGTCCGTGAAGTAGCAGAAACGGATCCCCCGGATGTCCCGCAGGATGTCCCGTGCCTGGACGAGCCCCGAGGTCTTGCCGAAGGGCAGGTCGATCTGGGTGATGTCCCCCGTCACCACCACCTTGGAGCCGGGCCCGATGCGGGTCAGGAACATCTTCATCTGTTCGGGCGTGGTGTTCTGGGCCTCGTCCAGGATGATGAAGGAGTCGCTGAGGGTCCGGCCCCGCATGAAGGCCAGCGGGGCGATCTCGATGATCTCCTTCTCCAGCAGCTTCTGTACCTTCTCGTAGTCCAGCATGTGGTAAAGGGCGTCGTAGAGAGGCCGGAGGTAGGGGTTGACTTTCTCCTGCATGTCGCCGGGGAGAAAACCCAGCTTCTCACCAGCCTCCACCGCGGGCCGGGTCAGGATGATCTTGTAGACCTTCTTCTCCAGCAGGTGGGCCACGGCCACCGCCACGGCGAGAAAGGTTTTTCCCGTGCCCGCCGGCCCGATGGCGAAGACGAGGTCGTGGGCGAGGATCTCGTTGACGTAGGCGGTCTGGTTGGCTGTCTTGGGCTGGATGACCCGGTGACCCGCCCGGATGGAGGCGCGCTTGACGATGAAGTCCCGCAGGGAAAGCCCGGTGTTGTCGGCGATTTCCCGGAAGGCCCGGCGGACCGTCTCCCCGTCCAGGGTGTGACCGTCCGCCACCAGGGAGGAGAACTCCGAGAGGACCCGGTGGGCGGCCCCGACGTCCTCGTCCGCCCCCTGGATGGTCAGCACGTTGCCACGAAGGTGGATGTCCACGTTGTAGAGCGACTCGAGGAGTTTGAGGCTCTCCTTCTGTTTCGCCAGGAGGAATTCGGCGCTCTGGGCGCTCAGTTCGAGGGGATTCGGCACCGCGGACCATCCTTCGTCCCGAAATCGGGCCGATCTTATCAGGATTCCCCCTCTCCGTCAACGACCCCACGAAAAGCTTACCCGTGACGGACGCCATCGGACGAGGTGTCCACGCCGCACCAGGCGAACCAGAGGGTTCCGAGGATATCGAACCCGAAAGCCGTCAGCAGGTTGATTTCAGGCGACAGGCGCCAAAGCAGCGCGCCGCCGAACTCGGCCTCGGAAACGATCACATCTCGCATTCAAAGACGATTGTGCTTTCCTCAAGGGACATCCGGCCGACAACCCCGGAGATCCTCTTGAAATCTGCCATGACGTGAAAAAAATTCATTTTTTACTTGAACTGGAGAAGGATTTGGTCTATTTTGACCCCCGATTGCCGCGCGGGAGGAACGTCCCGCCGACAAGCCCTGAATCGACATCTTAATCCCATTAGGAGGCTTTCATGAACAAGGGTGATCTGATCAAGAAAATGGCCACTGACGCCGAGATCAAGCAGGTCCAGGCCGCCAAGGCCTTCTCCGCCATGATCGACGGCATCGCCGAGGCCCTCAAGACCGGCGACCGCGTGACCCTGGTGGGCTTCGGCACCTTCAAGGTTGCCACCCGCAAGGCCCGCACCGGCCTGAACCCCCAGACCAAGAAAAAGATGAACATCCCCGCCCGCAAGGTGCCCAAGTTCACGCCGGGAAAGGGACTGAAGGACAAAATCTGACGGGATCCCCCCTGAACGAAAAGAAACCCCCGTGCATACGGGGGGTTTTTTTTTTCTGTGCCGAGGAGAAGATCAATCGCCGGTGATTCAAACGCCGGGATGTCGGGGCCCCTTCGCGTGTCCTGTTCCCCTGGAAAGATTCTCCCCCTTCATCGTGAGGCCGCCCCTCACATGGACATGGGCATGACGACATACTTGTAGGTGAAATCCAGCTCGTTGACGGGCCGGAACAGGCTGGGCGACTGCGGCCCCGTGAAGTCGAAACTCACTTCGGGGACCTCCAGAACGTTCAGGAACTCCAGGAGGTACTGGCTGTTAAACCCCAGTTCCGTGGGGTCGCCCTGGTAGGAGACGGAGATATCCTCCTCGGCCTCCCCGCGGCTCTGGTTCTCGCTCCGCAGGATGAGGCTGTCCTTTTCCAGCCTGAACAACACCCGTTTCGACTCCACGTCCGTGAGGATGTTGGCCCTCAGGATCGCCTCCTTGAGAGCCCCCACGTCCAGCTTGATGTGGCTGACCAGGTTGCGGGGGATGACCATGTCGAAGTTGGGGAACTGCCCCGCCAGCATCCGGGAAACCAGGAACTTGTTCTCGAAACGGAAGAAGAGCCGGTTCTCGTCGTGGGTGAAGGTGACTTCCGCCTTGCTTCCCTGAAGGAGTTTCAGCAGTTCGCCCACCGTTTTCTTCGGGAGGATGATCTTGATCTCGTTTTCGATGGTCTCGAAGTGTTTGGTGGTCTCCACGTAGGACATCCGGTGGCCGTCGGTGGACACCATCTTGATGTAGTTCCGGTTGATGACGATGAGCACACCGTTCAGGGTGAACCGGGCCTGTTCCTGGAAGGACGTGGAGAACACCGTCATCTGCAGCATTTTCCGGAGGATGTCGGCCGGGATCTGGATGGGTGCCCCCTTCATCTCGGGGATCTCGGGGAAGGTCTCGTCCGGGAGGAAAACCAGCTTGAACTTCGCCTTCCCCGACTGAATGACGATCCGGTCCTGGACGTCCTTCACGATGGAGATGTCGGTCTTTTCCGGCATGAGGCGGATGATGTCCGAAAACTCCCTGGCGGGAACGGCCAGCCCCCCCGGTTCATCCACCTCCGCCGCGCAGGTCGTGGTGACGCAGAGGTCCATATCGCTCCCGGCCAGCAGGATGGGTTTTCCCGGTCCGTCCGCGCGAACCAGGATGTGGGACAGGATCGGCATCTTCGCCGACTTGGCGCTTTTCTCCACGATGGGGATGATGTAGGAAAGCTCGTTGAGGAGTTCGCTGCGCTTTGCCCGTATTCTCATCTCGATTCTCCAATCTATAGAGTGAGTGTGATCGTCGTCGTCGTAACACCTGTGAAAAACTGAAAAAACGAGTCAGATTCCCTCTTTTCAGCAGCTAAGTCTGTTCATCAACTGTGAGGGAATAACGTCTGTTCTCCCCCTTCCCTGTTGAAAGACCCGTTGGAAAGAACTGTGAAAAACGGACCCTGTGAAACGTGTGGAAAAGGGTCCTATCCCTATCGGATCAGGTTGGTCAACTTGTTGATGACCGTGCGCAGTTCCATGTCCTTTTCCTTGTTCTTTTCGATCTTCTTGATGGCGTGCAGGACCGTGGTGTGGTCCTTGCCGCCGAAAGCCTCCCCGATTTTGGGGAGGGAATAATCCGTGAGCTGGCGGGTCAGGTACATGGCCAGGTGACGCGGGTGGGAAACGCTTCGGGAGTTGTTCTTCGACTGGATGTCCTGCACCTTGATCTTGAAGTAGTTGGCAACCGTTTTCAGGACCCGGTCAACGGTGACGACACGCTGTTCGGGCGGGGTGATGTTGGTGAGCACCCGCTTGGCCAGGGCCAGGTTGACACTCTCCCCGGTCAGCGACGAGTAGGCGATGAGCCGAATGAGGGAACCTTCGAGTTCCCGGACGTTGGAACGCAGGTTGTCGGCGATGTAGTAGAGAACGTCGTAGGGGAAAACCACGTTTTCGGCTTCCGCCTTTTTCTGGAGT
This sequence comes from Acidobacteriota bacterium, assembly GCA_018001935.1. Taxonomy (NCBI): domain Bacteria; kingdom Pseudomonadati; phylum Acidobacteriota; species Acidobacteriota bacterium. Next base: position 10,065 of record JAGNHB010000008.1, on the reverse strand, counting down.
ATGGCGATTCGCGTCTCGAGGTCAGGGGGTTCGATGTCGGCGATGATCCCCCACTCGAAGCGGGAAGAAAGGCGTTCCTCGAGTTTGGCGATGTCCTTGGGGTGACAGTCGCTGCTGATGATGATCTGTTTCTGGTTGTCGTAGAGCGCGTTGAAGGTGTGGAAGAACTCCATCTGGGTCTGGGCCTTCCCCGCGATGAACTGGATGTCGTCTATGAGGAGGACGTCGATGTTGCGGTATTTCTCCCGGAAGTCGAGCATCTTGTCGTGGCGGATGCAGTTGATCATCTCGTTCATGAAGCGTTCGGAGGAGATGTAGACCAGCTTCAGATGGGGGTTGTTGTGGAGGATCGTGTGACCGATGGCGTGCATCAGGTGCGTCTTGCCCAGGCCCACCCCGCCGTAAAAGTAGACCGGGTTATAGGTGAAGAAGGGCTTCTCCACCACGGCCATGGCCACCGCGTGGGGAAACTGGTTGCACGGACCCACCACGAAGGTGTCGAATCGATACTTCGGGTTCAGTCTCGCGTCGCCGATCGGGGCGAGGATGCCGTCCCCGGGCGCGGGGACTTTCTCCGGGCGGATGTAGCCGTTGGCGTCGCTCTCGCTGTCCACCACGAACTTGAGTCGGAAACGGTCGATGGAGAGCTTCCGCTGGATGTCCTGGAGCATGTCCGAGAAGCTCTCCGTGATCCACTCCTTGTAGTAGCGGCTGGGGACCTTCACGATGATCTCGTCATCGGACACTTTCACCAGCCCGGTCTCTGAAAACCAGGTTCTGAAACACTCCTCGTCGACTTCCGTCTTGAGCCTGTCGAGAATCTGAAGCCAGTGATCCGTCATCGTTTCACACTTTTCGCTGCGGTTCGAGACCAACGGGACCCCGGTCGGGGATGCGGTGATCGGGCAAGCCGATTATAGACGAAAGGGTTCCGAATGGAAAGGCTATTTTCCGGTCGAACCGGCATCCGGCGCGTTTATAATGGGCTGCGCGGGAAGGAAAGGTTCCCGCTCGACGGGAGAGGGCAAAGGAGCGAACGATGGAGGAAATACTCGTCGGCGAAACGGGTTCGGGACCCTTCCGGGATTATCTCCGCCGGGTGTTCCGGGAGGAAACGGGAGCGGGGGAAGAGACGGCGCCCGTGACGGAAATCGGCGCCGGGGGCAGCCCCCGTCGATTTTTCAGGGTGGGGACCTACCCGCGGTCCCTCGTGGGGATGTGGAGCCCGAGCCCGCCCTCGGGGCCGAACGGCGTCACCGAGAACGAGAGTTTTCTCTACGTGGCTGGGCTGTTCCGTCGCATCGGGCTTCCCGTGCCGGCAGTGCACCGGTCCGACCCCGAACGGGGGTGGTTCGTCCTGGAGGACGCCGGTCCGACGCTGCTCCACGACCTTCTGGGAGACACTTCCCGGCAGGCTGAGGCGGAGGACGGTTACCGACGTGCCCTGGAATTTCTGGTGATCCTTCAGCGCGGGGCCGGCGACCGCTTCGAACCGTCGAAGACCCACAACCCGGCCTACGATGGCGCTTTCGCCCGACGGTTCGAATCGGGATACTTCGAGGAACGTTTCCTGGCGCCCTGGAGAGAGGGGCGGATCCCGGGGTGCGGGGCCGGGGAGGGACTTCCGGGCGCCGAGGGGCCGGCGGAAGCATTGAAAGCAGACCTGGACGCCCTGGCCGGGGACATCGACCGGATGAAGACCCCCTTCACGGTGATCCACCGGGACTATCAGAGCACCAACCTCACGGTGGGGCCCCGGGGGGTATACCTCCTCGATTTCCAGGGGGCGCGCCTCGGCCCGCCCCAGTACGACGTGGCTTCCCTTCTCCTGGACCCGTACGCGGACCTCGACCCTGCGAGGCAGGACCGGTGGATGGCTTTTTACCTGGACGCCGCCGAGCGGGCGAACACTTCCTTTGAACGGGCCACTTTCGCAACCGAGTTTCCCCGGGTGGCCGCGCACCGCCTTCTGCAAGCCCTCGGGGCCTACGGGTTCCTGGCGCTGGACAGGGGAAAGGGGCGTTTCCTGGCCCATGTTCCCGCCGCGGTCAACCAGCTCCACCGCCTGGTGGTCAAGGAGCCCTGCCTGTCACGATACCCGGTTTTCTCCGCCCTCGTGAGGGGCTTGAAACGGGCTTTCCCTACTCCAGCCGCGTGACCGGCCCGAGTTTCTTCAGCTTGTCCATCTCCTTGACGTCGCCCACGACGACGTAGACCATGCGGGAGACGTCGAAGCACTTCACGGCCATCTCCTTGAGCTGTTCGGGCGTGATGGCCATGACTTTCGCGGGGTACTCGTCGATGAAAGCGTAGGGGCGCCCGAGAAGGTCCAGGGTCATGAAGACCTTGAGCAGTTCCATGACGGAGGTGAATTTTCTTGCGACGCTGGTCCGGAGGGCGCTTTTCCCTGCCTGGAACTCCCCGTCGGTGAACTTGCCCTGGCGGAAGATGTCCAGGATCCAGAGCATGGCGTCGATGGCCCGCTCCGTGGACTCGGTTTTGGTCCGGCAACGGGCGACGTAGGCGAAATTCCCGAGGAAGTCGGTGTTCAGGAGGGAGTCCACCCGGTAGGCGAGCCCTTCCCGGTCCCGCACCTGCTGGGTGAACCGCGAGGCGAAGTCGCCGCCGCCGGTGACGTGGTTGACGAGGTTGAGCAGCGGGATCTCGGGCCTTACCTCCTCGGGAAGGAGGACGCCGAAGTAGATGGAACTCTGGTTGACGTTCCGCTGGACAAGGTAAACGCCCGGAACGGGGCTGGGGCGGGGCGGCCTGGGTATGATCAGTTCGCGGTTGGGGGGCGCTCCCTGGTAGTACTGATCCCACAAGGCCAGGAAGTCCTTCTCCTTGAAGTCGCCGGTGACGGCGATGGCGATGTTGGCGGGGCAGTACCAGTCCGTGTAGAACTTCTTCACGTCCTCGAGGGTGACCTTCTCGATCCCGTCGAGGGCGAAGATGTAGCCGTAGGGGTGTTTCGGGTACAGCAGGTTGTAGAATTTCTTCCGGCAGACGTAAAAGGGGTCGTCCGACGCGGCGGCGTCTTCCGCCTGCATCCGCTTGAGGACGAACTTCAGACGCTCCTCGCTGAAGCCGGGGCTGGAGAGGACGCCGGCCAGGATCTTGATCAGGGATTCCAGGTGACGGGAGGGGATGGACCCGTCGATGGTGACCCAGTCGGGGCCGCACTCCATCTCGAACTGGCCGGCGTAGAAGTCCAGGGTGGCTTCCATGGTCTCGGTGGTCATGCCGGCGCTGCCGCACTCCCGGACCATCCGGGCGGTGACCTTCGCGGTGTGCGGGGTGCGGTCCGTCTCGAAGACGGCGCCGGCGCCCACCCGGCAGTGAACGGTCACCATGGGGACCGTGTCGTCGGGTTTGAGGTAGAATTTCAGCCCCGACGCCGACGTGACCTTCCGGTAGTTGACCCCTTCCACGGGGATTTTCCAGTCGAGGGGCGCGGACGCCAGCTTGAGGAGGACCTTCGACCCCTTGCTGACGTTCTCGGGCATCTCGGCCCGGACGGACAGGGAGAACAGGAGGACGGCCGCGAGGGCCCCGGCACGGAGTCTCACTTCTTCACCTCCTTCTCGGGGGCGGCCGGCATCATCCAGGCCACGGTGCGGTTCTCCCGGGCGAAATACTGCCGGGCGACCCGCTGGATGTCCTGGGCCGTGACGTTCTGGATCAGCTTGAGGTAATCGTTGAAGGCGAAGGGGTCGTCGGAGAAGTCGAGCCCCTCCGCCAGGACGACGGCGAGTTCCTCCCGGTCGTTGAGCCGTTGCAGCATCTGCCCGGTGACCTTGGCCCGGGCGGTTTCGAGGACCCGCGCGGTCACTTCCTGGGCCTTGAGTTTCTCGAGGGCGTCCAGGATGATCTTCTCGAGGTCCGACAGTTCCACGTCCTTCTCCGCCACGGCCGAGACGGTGAAGAGGCCGGGGTAGCGTTTCATCTCCCAGATCCCCGTGGAGAACTCGGCCGCCTTGCCGCCCAGGGTCAGCTCCTTGTACAGGACGCTGCTCCGCCCGCGGGAAAGGAGGGCGTCGATCATCTCCAGGACCGGGTAGTCCGGGTGCCCGAAACCGGGGCGGTGAAAGCCGATCATCAGCCGCGGCGTCCCCTCGAAGGTCACGGTCAACCGCTTTTCACCCAACTGCGGGGGCTCGAGGGTCATGGCCACGGGGCGGGGAATGTCCTGGGCGGGGATCTTGCCGAAGTACTTCCGGATGAGGGCTTCGGCCGGACCGGGCTGGAAGTCGCCCACCAGCACGAGGATGGCGTTGTTGGGGGCGTAGTAGAGGCGGTGGTACTCCGCCACGTCGCGGCGCGTGTAGTTCTCGATGTCCGACCGCCACCCGATGACGTCCCAGCGATAGGAGTGGGCGGTGAAGGCCGCGGCCAGGAACCGCTCGATCATCACGCCGTCCGGCTGGGTCTCGGTGGTCTGCCGGCGTTCCTCGAGGATCACGTCCCGCTCGGAGTAGAACTCCCGGAACACGGGCTCTTTCATGCGGGCGGACTCGAAGTAGGCCCAGGCTTCCAGGCAGTTGGACGGGAAGAACTCCATGTAGTGGGTCCGGTCGAAGCTGGTGTCGGCGCCCAGCCGGGAAAAACCCGCCTGGGTGGTGGCCACGTCCACGTCGTTCTGGACGGTGACGATCTTCAGGGTCACGTTGAGCCCCTTGATCTTGAGCAGGAGTTTCTGGATCTCCTCGTCGGAGTTTTCCACCGGCCGGTTCATCATGGCCCGGGTCCGGATGTCGAGGACCTGGGCGAACATCTGGTCCTGCTCCTGCATGGGCCCCTGTTCCAGGTCGTAGTTGGCCGTCTGGAGTTCCTTCGTCCCCTTGAACATCATGTGCTCCAGCATGTGCGACATGCCCGTCAGCCCGGCGCTCTCGTTGGCCGAACCCACCCGGTAGCGCACCAGGGAGTGGACGATGGGCGTGTCGTGGCGCGGGGCGAAGATGACCTGCAGGCCGTTGTCGAGCTTGAAGGTCCGCACGTCGATCCGGACGTTCTCCCCGCCGGCGGCGAAGGTCGTCATCAGGGTCGCGATCGCCAGAAAACGCAAGTGCTTCATGGCCGCTCCATTCGTTACTGAACTGAAGTCATTATACAAGCCGGCACCTTCTTCGGCAAACTATTTCGCGGGCGGCAAAACCGGGTTCCCCGGGGAGTTTTCCCCGCCGGCGGGCGCCATCGCGCCGGGGCCGGAAAGTCCTCCTCCGGCGGTCTTGAATCGCGGGCCGGGATGGGGTAGAATCCGCCCGACATTTTTTCGGGAGGAAACCATGCGCGATCGGAAAACCTGGATATCGGCCTCCGTGTTGATGCTCTGTCTCGTCGTGTCCGCCGGCTGCAAGGGCGGCGGGGGGGTGCCCGGACTCCCCGGGGGGGCCGCGGGGGCTGCCGGGCCGGGCGGCGTGCCGGTCGCCGGCCAGCCGGGGGACGTGAAGAACCTGCTCCGCAACGTCACCAGCTACGAGCTGGTCAGCGAGACGCAGGGACACCAGACCACCGTCCTGTTCAAGTTCAAGGACGGGGAGATCGTCCGCATGAAGGTGCAGACCCCCGGTGGCGGGTGGATGCTGACGATGAAGGACAAGGGCGAGACCTACATGTACAACCCCGCGATGAAAGCCGCCCTGAAGATGACGGACACGTCGGCCCGCGAGGGAAGCCCCGCCGGGCCGGTCCCCGAGGAACTGCGGAAGATGTCCGAGGGAATCGACCCCGGCGCCAAGGGCCTGGGGTCCGAGGTGATCGACGGCGCCGACTGCTGGGTCTACGAGGTCTCGGTCCCGGGTCACACGTCGAAGTCCTGGATTGACAAGCAGTACGGCCTGCCCCGGCGGCACGTGTCAGGCACCATGGTCATCAACTACAAGTACAACCGGATCAACGCGGTCCCCGATGCCGAGTTCGAGCTGCCCCCGGGCGTGGCGGTGAAGGACCTGACCCAGATGGGCGGGATGTCCGGCATGCCGGCCGGGGCCCCCGACCAGACCGGGGAGGACGGCGTCCCCCCCGAGACCGAATGAGGGGCGTTTTCCCGAAACCGGACGAACAAGCGGCCAGCCCCGAACGTATCCTGACAGGAACACGCCGGCCGGGAGGCCGAACGAATTCCAACATCCTACCGAGGTGACAAGATGAAACGAGTCGGAACCATCCTGTTTGCGCTGATGCTGGCCTGTGCCGCCGGCGTGTGGGCGGGTACGCCTTCGGACCTGCGCTACTTCATCCCCGAGGACTCCCAGGTGGTCCTGGAGTTCAGGGACCTTTCCATGATCCACGATGTCTTCAAGGTCACCGGCCTGCAGGAACAGATCCTTCAGGCGGCCGGGCCGGCCTTGTCCGGCATGCTCAAGGACCCGTCCTTCACGCTGGGCGCCGAGGACATGGACGACCTGGCCCGTTCCTCCATCGTGCTGGCCATGCGCATCTACGACCCCGTCACCCGGGCCGTCAGTCCCGGGGGGGTCGTCGCGTTCCGCCTGGGGAGCGCCAAGGTGCGGAACAAGGTCCTGGAGATGCTCCGGCCCATGGCCGAGAAAGGGCGGAAGGTGGGGTCCTTCACGGTGATGACCGAGACCACGGACGTCACGGGGCGCCCCCGGGAGTTGAAAACCATCGCTTTCGACGACGAGCTGATCGCCCTGGGTTACCAGTGCGACGTGGGCGAGTTCGCGGCGGCCCTGGTGGCGGGGGCCCGGCAATTCCGGTGGCCCTCCGCGGCCGTCAAGTCCATCCCCATGGAGTCCGGGGACCTCCGGTTCCGCGTCCTGGTGCGGTGCGGCGAGTTCGGGGACTGGCCGACCGCCATCCTGGACCAGGTGCTGCGGCAATTCGAAAAGCCCGCGAAGGCGGCGGAGGAAGCCGACAAGCCCGCCGGGACGGCGGAGGGGGAGAACCGGGAGGCCGGGGCCGCCGAAAAGGCAGCCCAGGCAGCCCTGATGGCCATTTTCCCGCCGGAGAAGATCCGCACGTTCGTGACGGGGCTCGGCCTCGACAAGCTTCGCGACGTCTCCGTGTCCCTCGAGGAAAAGGGGGAGACGTGCCGGGTCGCCTTCTCCCTTGGCCTGGCGGAAGGGTCCGGGATGCTCAACCGGTTCGCGAAGACCTTCGAGGGGGCGAAGCTCACCGCGCTCGATCTCTTCCCCGCGGACACCCGGTTCGGCATGGACGCCGTCATGGACCTCGGCGCCGTCTACACCATGCTCAAGGAGGACGCCGTCAAGGCCTTCGGCGACGCCCTGGCCACCGGGATCGGCATCGGGGAAGCCGGGTTGACCGCCCAGACGGGCCTTTCCCTGGGCGGCGAGATCTTCCCGGCCCTGGGACGGGAGATGGGCTTCCTCCAGGTCGGCTCGCTGAAGACGGACCACCCGGTCCTCCGCCTCCTTCCCTTCAACACGGTCTTCATGGTTCCCCGGAGCACGGAGGCCGTCGACAAAATCCTCCAGACCCTGTTCCAGCGGTTCGGGATCGAGGTGACCTCCGAGGCGGTCAAGGGCGGGAAGTGGTACCGTCTCATCGGCAAAGGGGACAAGGTGGTCACCGTCCACGTCCTTCTGCTGAACGGGGTCGTGTTCGTCTCCATGCTGCCCGACGCCGTCGCGGCCATCCGGGACGACTTCGCGGCCGGCAGGAACGTCCTGGCGAAGGACAGTTTCCGTTCGTACGCGGAAAAGGCCCGAAAGGACGGCGCGGTCGCCCTGTCCTTCTCCGCGGCCACCGACGAGAAGGAAATGCTGCTGGCCGCCCCGGAGTTCGCGCCTTTCATCCGGAAGGTCATCGACGCCGGGCTGTTCAAGCCGGGAGAGGCCTTCAGCGCCAGCTACAGCGGTCCGGACGGTTTCGTTTCCGTCTCCGAGATGCCCTCGTCCACCCTCAGGGGCGTCATGGCCCTGACCGTCTTCGTGGCGGACGAGCTGATGCGGAAGGAAGCCGCCAAACACCAGGAACCGGGGTACAGGGCGACGGAGCCCCCGGGCGACGACGGGGGAAAACCGGCGCCCGCCCCCGCCGGGGAAAAGCCGAGTGACCGATAGGGGCCGATTCCCGGGCTATGACGTGCTCGTCGTCGGCGGCGGGCACGCCGGGTGCGAGGCGGCCCACGCGGCCGCCCGCCTCGGGGCCCGGACCGGCCTGGTGACCCTCAACCTCGCCCTCCTGGCGGAGATGTCGTGCAACCCCGCCGTGGGGGGGATCGCCAAGGGACACCTGGTCCGGGAGATCGACGCCCTCGGGGGCATCCAGGGCATCCTGGCCGACCGGACCGGGATCCAGTTCAGACTCCTCAACCGGCGCCGGGGCCCCGCGGTCCAGGGGCCCCGGACCCAGACCGACAAGAACCGGTACCGCGCCGGGATGCGCCGGCTCCTCGAGGAGCTTCCGAACCTCCACCTCCTGCAGGGCGAGGTGACGGACCTCCGGGTGGAGGGCGGGCGGGTCCGGGGGGTGGACCTGCACGACGGCCGGACACTGACGGCCGCGGCCGTGGTGCTGGCCACGGGGACCTTCCTGGACGGGCTGATGCACATCGGCCAGCGCCGGATCCCGGCGGGACGGGCGGCGGAGCCTCCCTCCGTCCGCCTGGCGGAAAGTCTCCGGAGGCTCGGGTACGCGGTCTGCCGGCTGAAAACCGGGACCCCGCCGCGCCTCGACGGCGGAACCATCGACTGCTCCCGGCTGGAGACCCACGAAGCGGACCCCGAGCCGGTCTTCTTCTCCTTCGCCACGGAGCGGGCGGAGCTGCCCCAGGTGCGGTGCCACCTGGTGCACACCAACGAGGCGGTCCACCGGATCGTCCGGGAGAACCTCGGCCGGTCCCCGCTGTACAGCGGCCGAATCACCGGGGTGGGGCCGCGGTACTGCCCCTCCATCGAGGACAAGGTGGTGAAGTTTCCCCACCACCCCCGCCACCAGCTCTTCCTGGAGCCCGAGGGCCTGAACACCCGGGAGACGTACCTCAACGGCTTCTCCTCCAGCATGCCCCTGGACGTCCAGGACGCCATGCTGCGCGCACTGCCGGGGTTCGAGAACGCCGTCGTGATCCGGCCGGCCTATGCCATCGAGTACGACGTGGTGCAGCCCACCCAGCTCGGGCCCACCCTGGAGAGCCGGTGCGTCGAGGGCCTCTTTCACGCGGGCCAGATCAACGGGACCAGCGGTTACGAGGAAGCGGCGGGCCAGGGGATCGTGGCGGGGATCAACGCCGCCCGGCGTGCAGCGGGGAAAGAGGGGATCGTGGTGGACCGCACCGTGGGGTACCTCGGCATCATGATCCAGGACCTGGTCACGAAGGGCGTGGACGAGCCCTACCGGATGTTCACCTCGCGGGCGGAGATGCGCCTGCTCTTCCGCATCGACAACGCCGACCGGCGTTTGACGCCCCTCGGCCGGGAGGTCGGGCTGGTGGACGACGCCCGGTGGCGGGCCTACTCGGCCAAATACGAGGCGGTGGACCGGTTGGATCGCTGGGTGCGGACCCGTCACCTCTCGCCCGCGAGGGACGACCTCGCGGGTTTGCCGGAAAGGGTCCGGGACGCCGCGGGCACGGGCCGTCCCCTGCTCCAGTTGGTCCGGATGCCGGAGCTGCGGCTCCGGGACTTCCTTCCCCTCCTCGAGCGGGAAGGGCTCCCGACAACCTCCCCGGTGGTGGACCAGGTGGAGCACGACATCAAGTACGAGGGGTACATCGCCATGGGGGAGCAGGACCTCCGGAGGGTCGAGCGCCTGAAGGCCCGACCGATCCCGCCCGGCTTCGATTATTCGTCCGTGGCGTCGCTCTCGCGGGAAGTCCGCGAAAAACTGAACCGCCTCCGCCCGGCGACCCTGGCGGAGGCGGAGCTGATCCCGGGCATGACGCCCGCGGCCCTTTCCGCCCTTCATGCCCGCCTCGAGCGCGGCGAGAAGGGCGGAAAACCGGTCAAACCTGATGCCCTCGCAAAAAATCAGGCGGCGCTGAGGATGGGCGGGGGCGAATTTCGGGCCGGGTGAAAACGGAAATCGGTTCGGCCCCGGATTTTCCCGGACGGCCTTCCAAAAAACGAGAAGAGCATT